>JBBQOG010000076.1:0-10787 GCA_038330665.1 Bacteroidales bacterium | reverse complement strand
CGTCATGGCCGAATCGGCACTGGAAAAAGCAGCAGCCACCAAACCTACTATGAAAATGATCCCCACGATGGGAAAAAGATATCCCCCGGTGGCGATCAGCGGAAACAGGCTGTCGGAAGCAGCCGGGATCTCAATGTTCCGGGCCCGGGCAAAAAGGATGAGTAAGGCCCCGAGAATGAGGAACAGGAAGTTTAGCGGCACCAGACTCAGACTGAACCAGGTCATGTTTTTCTGCGAATCCGCCAGCGTTTTGCAACTCAGGTTCTTCTGCATCATATCCTGATCAAGACCGGTCATGGTGATCGTAATGAACATCCCGCCCAGAAAATATTTGATAAAATGTAACCGGTCACTCCCGAAGTTCTTCCAAAAGAAAATCTGTCCCAGGTCACTATCCCGAATCTGACTGATCATCCCGGTCCATCCCAGGTCGAGGTCTTTCATCACGAATATCAGCGTCAGAACCAAAGCCAGGATCAGCAAAACGGCCTGCACAGTATCGGTCCAGATAATGGTCCGGATCCCTCCTTTATAAGTGTAAAGCCAGATCAGTCCGATGGTTAGCAGCACATTAACCGCAAAAGGAATGTGAAGCGGATCAAACAATGCCAGTTGAAGCACAGCCGACACCAGGAATAGCCGTGCAGCAGATCCGATCGTCCTGGAAATCAGGAAAAAAACAGCTCCGGACTTATAGGACCAATAGCCGAATCGCTGGTTCAGGTAACCATATATTGAGGTTAGGTTCAACTTATAATAGAGTGGAAGCAACACCCAGATAATCACCTGATAGCCTGCCAGATAGCCCAAAACCATCTGCATGTAGGCAAACTTACTGGAAATCACCCAACCGGGAACGGAAATAAATGTGACCCCGGAAATGGAAGCTCCGATCATGCCGATAGCCACCACGTACCAGGGTGATCTCCGGTTTCCAATGAAGAATCCGGCATTGTCGACACCCTTGCTGGTAATACGCGAGATCAACAGAAGCATTCCGAAATAACAGACGAGTATGATCGCAATCCAGATCGGGTTCATTGTATTCAGGTAGATGCGGCAAATAAAGACAAAAAATTGCTATTCGACGGTAACGATGTTACTTTTGAGAATTATTACTAAAAATGGACGCTTCGAAATATACTTCCCGGCTGCTGGAAAAGGCAGTGAATGAATTTGCAAAGCTGCCGGGTATCGGCCGCAAAACAGCCCTCCGGCTGGTTCTCCACCTCTTGCGGCAGGAGGTATCCGTTTCTGAATCCCTGGCTGGAAGCCTCCTGAGTTTACGTAAGGAGATCCACCACTGCCGGATCTGCCATAACATTTCAGATCAGGAGGTCTGCTATGTGTGCTCCAATACCGAACGCGACCGGTCGCTCCTATGCGTGGTCGAGAATATCCGCGACGTGATGGCAATCGAATCTACCCAGCAATATGGTGGAGTTTATCATGTCCTTGGAGGAATCCTCTCCCCAATGGACGGAATCGGACCCGCAAACCTGACGGTCGGTTCGCTTGCCGAACGGATCTCAACCGGTGAGGTCAAAGAAGTTATTCTTGCCCTCAGCGCCACCATGGAAGGGGATGCGACCAATTTTTTTATTTACCGGAAGCTATCCGAGTTCCCGGTAAAAATCACGACACTGGCACGAGGGGTGGCCATTGGTGATGAACTGGAGTATACCGATGAGATTACGCTTGGCCGTTCGCTGGTGAACCGGACCCTCTTCGAAGATTCCATGCACAAAACATAATCTTAACTTTCTTAACTATCTTAACCCTCTTAACCCTCTCAAACTGTTTATGAACCCGGTCAGGATATCCGTAATTATTGTAAGCTACAACGTAAGGTTCTTCCTGGAGCAGTGCCTGAAGTCGGTGTTTCGGGCCGGCAAGGGCATCCCTGTCGAGGTATTTGTGGTCGACAATAATTCAGCTGACGGTTCCTGTGTCATGGTTAAAAACCAGTTCCCGGAGGTAATATTAATTGAAAACTTTGAAAACACAGGGTTTTCAAAGGCTAACAACCAGGCAATGCGGATTGCACAGGGAGAATTTCAATTGATCCTGAATCCGGATACTGTGGTGGAGGAGTCCACCTTTCAGAAGATCCTTGACTTCATGGATAACCACCCGAAGGCGGGTGCCCTGGGGGTCCGAATGATCGACGGCAAAGGAAAGTTCCTGCCTGAATCAAAGCGCGCGCTCCCCACCCCATGGGTCTCCTTCTATAAAGTTTTTGGTTTGGCCACCCTTTTTCCACGCTCGCGCCGATTCGGACAGTATCATTTGGGGTATCTTTCACAGGATGAAGTTAATCCGGTGGACATCCTTCCCGGGGCTTTTATGTTTATACGGAAATCAGTCCTCGCAAAAATTGGCTATTTCGATGAAACCTTCTTTATGTACGGGGAGGATATCGATCTGTCATACCGGATCACGCTGGCCGGATATCAGAATTACTATTTTCCCGAAACCACCATCATTCATTATAAAGGGGAGAGCACCAAGAAATCGAGCATCAATTATGTGCTGATGTTTTATCAGGCGATGATCATTTTCGCCACCAAGCACTTTTCCACAAGCAATGCACGCTGGTTCTCATTCTTTATCAGGATTTCAGTCTATTTCCGTGCCACCATCTCAATGGTACGCCGTGTGTTCAAACGAATGTTTTTACCACTAGCCGATGCAGCAGTCACCTTCCTCGGATTCCTGCTCATCAACCCAACCTGGGAGTCTTTCAAGTTTCCGGGTGGCGGCCACCACCCTCCGGAGTTTCTGAGCCTGTTTGTTCCCGCCTACATCCTGATCTGGTTATTGTCGGTCTATTTTGCCGGAGGATATGACCTGCCGGTTAAACTGATCAGAATATTCAAGGGTATTCTCTATGGCACCGGGGTTATTCTGGTAGTCTATTCCCTCCTTCCTGAGGAATTCAGATTCTCGAGAGCCTTGATTCTGCTGGGATCGGTATGGACGCTTGCCGGCATGTTCCTTTTGCGGGGATTCATGCACTTTTCCGGTATTAATGGATACCGCCTCGACCTGGGACAGCATAAAAAACTGGTCATTGTCGGCAGTCCCGATGAGGCCGAAAGAGTGAGCAAACTGATCGGACAAACCAGCCAGCCCCTGGATGTGGTCGGTTTTGTTTCACCAGGCCAGTCGCCGGGCGAATCGGGAAAATACCTGGGCTCCGTTAACCAGATGAGTGACATTATCCGTATCAACCATATTGATGAGGTGATTTTCTGTGCAAAAGATTTAAGCACAAATGAAATTATTAAACACATGCTTGCACTCAGCGCACTGGAAACCGAATACAAAATTGCACCTGAAGCGACCGAATCCATTATCGGCAGTAATTCATCGAATACCGCAGGCGACCTGTATGTAATCCCCATCAATTCGGTCGGCGAACCACACCACCGCCGCTTAAAGCGGGTTTTCGACGTGCTCCTGTCATTGGTTCTGCTTGTTTTATCGCCGGTTGCGATATGGTTCTTTCTGCCCCGGCCCTGGCTCCTTCCCTGGAGTTGTCTTCAGGTGATCAGCGGGGGGCGCAGCTGGGTAGGTTATGCTCAGACGGGTATCCGCCCGGGCCACGACCTCCCGCCCCTGCGTAGAGGAATTCTACATCCGGAAAACGGTGCGGCTGCAGAGAATTACACCGACCAGCAGTGGCTCGACCTGAACCTTCATTATGCCCGGGATTACCGGTTGTCGAAGGATATCGGGATTCTGGCACGCGGATACCGGTCGATTGCCAGAAATGTCAGGTTTCTACTCCTGATTTCACTGCTCCTTTGGACGGCGGTACCCCGGGCTGCAAGCCAGGACTTTAAGGACCAGATCAACATGATCAGGCCGCTGCCCGACAATAGCCTGGTTTTTGGAACAATAGCTTATCAGAATAAAGAATTATTGCCGGATATTCAGATCAGCCTGATCAACCTCAAAACACATCAGATCACAGAAACTTTGCGGACCGACCGCAACGCGTGGTATCTCTTCTCAGTTAAGAAAGGATTTCCGTATGGCCTGCTGATCGAAAAGCCAGGATATTTCCCTTACTACACCGAAAACATCATTCCTTTCGATTTCCAGGAAAACCGGCTGGAAAAAAACCTGATTCTCCCGGATGACCTGAAAAACGAATTCTCGCTGTATTATCCTGCTGACGATACGGCTCTGGGTGAAAAAAGCAACGTACTCCTTACCCAGCTGATCCAGCTGATGCAAAAACAGCCTCGCTTAAATATATGGTTTGATCCGCAGGGGGATTCGCTCGACTTTACCCGGGTTAACAGCCTGACCGCCGGTTTTATGAGAAACGGAATATCCGTTTCACGGTTGATTTCCGGGAAACAACCCGATTCAACCTCCACCTTTCTTACCATTCAGATCATCACCGGTCCGGAAAATGCGGTGCTGATGCAAACCGCCGGGGCCGAACTTCCCGACGATGAATCCTGGACCATTCAGTTTTCTGCCTCTAAATCACCACTGGGCGAAAAATCATTCAAAGGCCTTGATCAGGTGAATGAATTTAAGGGGAAGGATGGGTTTTACCGCTATACGTACGGAAGTTATAAAACACAAGCTGAGGCCAACCGTAAACTCCAGATCGTCAAGAAAAAGGGATTCAATAAGGCCTTTTCCAAAAACGTGGGCTCAATCCGAAAATTATAAAAAGATGGAACCGTTACAAGGATCGGTCGTTCGCCTGAGGGCAATCGAACCGGAAGATGAGGACCTTTTATACCGCTGGGAAAACGATCAGCGAATCTGGCAGGTGAGCAATACGCTCTCCCCCTTTTCCAAAAAAATTTTGCGGGATTACCTTTCGCAGGCTCACCTGGATATTTTCCAGGCGAAACAACTCCGGTTGGTCATCGAAGCAACTGAAACCGGGAAAGCGGTCGGGCTGATCGACCTCTTCGACTTTGACCCCCACCATCAGCGCGCTGGAATTGGGATTCTTATCGGAGACGCCGAGGAATGGGGCAAAGGGTATGCAAAGGATGCGCTCAGGGTACTTTTAAAATATACCTTTACAATCCTGCTCCTCAACCAGGTATACTGCTCCATCGACGAATCCAACAGTATCAGCCTTAATCTCTTTAAGAATGCCGGGTTCCGTATTACCGGCATCAAGGAAAAGTGGAACCGCAGTTTTACCGGATGGTCGAACGAATGGTTCCTTCAGATGACTTCGGAAGATTGGTCGCTCAGGGACCGGAACGAAGGAATCTCCTTCATGAATGCGTAAGTACCGGATACCGGATTCATTCGAATACAAAAATGCTTTAATCCATTGGTTATCAGCAATATTTCTACGCCAAGCACCATATTATACCGGGCAATCTGATCAAAAGTCTTCTGCGACAGCACCACCTCCGGTGCTTTGCATTCCACCAGAACCACAGGTTGTCCGTTTCGGCTGAATGCCACGATATCACAGCGTCTCGACAGATTATTATGCACGATTTTATGTTCCATCACCAGCAGACTTTCCGGGTAATCAAGTGTTTCACACAGGTAGCGTGCAAAATTCTGGCGCACCCACTCCTCGGGCGTCAGCAGGAACCACCCCCGACGGAAAACATCAAATATCCAGTCCCTCTCATCCCGGGATTTTATATTGAATAAATAAGTTGGTAAATTTAACGGCTGCATGTCTGTGTACATTCGGCATAAAGATACTGATGACAGGCAAATTCACTTCATGAAAACAAAAAAGGAAATTGTTGAAAACTGGCTTCCCCGGTATACCGGTCGGAAACTGGAAGATTTTACCCGATACATCATCCTGACCAATTTTAATCAATACGTCGAAACCTTTGCCCGGAACAATAATGTCGAAATGATCAGGGACGTGAATATGCCAAATGCTTGTGCAGGCGGCATCACCATCATCAATTTCGGTATGGGTTCGGCCAACGCAGCCACCATCATGGACCTCCTCAGTGCCATTCATCCGGTGGCCTGCTTGTTCCTGGGAAAATGCGGCGGTTTGAAAAAGAAAAACAAGCTGGGCGACCTGATCCTTCCGATCGCGGCCATCCGCAGCGAAGGCGCTTCCAATGATTACCTGCCTCCCGAAGTACCTGCCCTTCCCGCTTTCATGCTTCAACGTGCCGTGTCGACAGCCATTCGTGACTTTGGCCGCGATTATTTTACCGGTACCGTTTATACCACTAATAAAAGGGTTTGGGAATATGATACTCGCTTCAAAAAATTCCTGGCAAAAACCCGTTCCATGGCCATCGACATGGAAACTGCCACCATCTTTATCGTGGGTTTTGACAATGAAATCCCTGCCGGGGCCCTGCTCCTGGTATCCGACCAGCCGATGATTTCAACAGGAGTTAAAACAGCCGAGAGCGACAAGGAGGTGACCATGAAATATGTGGACGACCACCTTAATATCGGTATTCAGGCCATGCAGGAAATCATAGGCGAGGGCCGGTCAGTAAAACATCTCAGGTTTTAAAAAATCTATTCATGACCTTCGAACAAATCATCACCGATATTCAGAATCGAAAATTCTATCCCATTTACCTCCTGATGGGTGAAGAGCCTTATTTTATTGACCAGATTTCCGATTTGATACAGCATACCGTTCTGGAGGAAGGACAGAAAGCCTTTAACCTGAGCATACTCTATGGCAAGGATCTGGAAGGTGCCCAGATCGATAATGCGGCCCGACGCTTCCCTATGGGAGCCGACTACAACGTGATCATCGTGAAGGAGGCCCAGATGGTGCAGAAAATTGACAACCTGCAATATTTCGCTGCCAATCCGCTGAAATCGACCATTCTGGTATTGTGTTTCAGAAATGACGTGCTCGATAAGCGGAAGAAACTTTATAAATCCATCGATCAGAGCGGAGTGGTCCTCGCCACCAAGAAAATCTATGAAGATCAGATTCCCCGGTGGATTGAGGCTTACCTCAAACGAAATGGTTATCACATTGAACCCGGTGCCGCAATGATTCTCACCGAATACCTGGGCAACGACCTGTCCAGAATATCCGGTGAAATCGAAAAATTGCTGATCACCCTGCCGAAGGGACAGATGAAAATCACCCCGGAACATATTGAGGAAAACAGCGGCATCAGTAAGGATTTTAACAGCTTTGAACTCGTCAAGGCACTTTCCCGCAGGAATGTACTGAAGGCTAACCGGATCGTCAACTACCTGGGCGAAAATCAAAAAAACAATCATATTTCCATTACCATTTCCACCCTTTTCTACTATTTCGCCAAGCTCCTGGCCTACCATTTTATCGAGGACAAAAGCCCTCGCAATGTGAGCTCCTCATTAGGGATTAACTCTTACTTTGTAGCTGATTATCAACAAGGTAGCGTGCATTATCCCCGCAAAAAAGTCATCCAGATCATTTCTCTCCTTCGTGAATTCGACATGAAGTCGAAAGGCTTCGGCAACATTTCATCTGATGAAGGAGAACTACTTAAAGAATTAATTTTTAGGATATTACACTAAATAATCATGCTTACTTTAATTATAGTTGTTATCACCTCCCTCTTTTCAATCATTGCTTTCAATCAGCACAGCCTGATCTATAAATACCAGTTCAACCCTTATCAGATCCTTAAACGCAAGCAATACTCGCGGCTCATCCTGCATGCTTTTCTGCATGCCAACTGGACCCATCTGATTGTGAACATGCTGGTTTTATATAGTTTCGGCACGGCCCTGGAACGATATTTTCAACAATTTTTTGGCAACAGCTGGATTCCATATTACCTCATACTCTATTTCGGTGCGATTCTGGTTTCCCCACTCTATGCGCTGTACAAACATCGCAATGATTACAACTATAGCGCAATCGGTGCATCCGGCGCTGTTTCTGCCGTAGTGTTTGCCGCCATATTCTTTGATCCCTGGAATAAGATTTATTTCTTTATGCTCATCCCCATGCCCGGAATTGTATTTGCCCTGTTGTACCTCCTCTATAGCTGGCAAATGAGCCGCCGGGCCACAGACAATATCGCCCACGACACCCACTTTTTCGGTGCGATATTTGGGTTTTTGTTGCCGATAGTGCTGAACCCTGATTTGTTCACCTTCTTCATCAACAAGCTCCTGGGAAGGTAATGCATTGAAAAACAGGTATATTCTATATAATCAGTCGGTGATTCCGAGGGAATCGGTACAATTTGGACCCGAGGAATTCATGGAAGTTTCAGGCATTTGCATCCGGCAAAGCTTGTTTGCATCCGGCAATCGCATACCGTTCCTGAAACCCTGGCTCGAATTGATGAAGCAACGGTTTGGCTCAGTGGGCTGGCACCTGCCCGACGAATTCAGGATGCCCGATTTTAAGCTGCAGCTTGAAAAGCTGCTCAACAGAAATCGCCTGTTCAAGGGCAGCTGGATCCACCTGCTGATCATCCCGGAGTTCCCTTCCACGGAACTGGATTGCAGTCCGGGATTCACCTGCATCGGACTCACAGAAGAAAGCGAATTCGACTATTTCCCCCTGAATCAAAAGGGACTGGCTATCGGGGTTTCAACCCGATATCAGAATACGGCGGAGCCCTTTTATAGTTCAATGGTACGGAGCCCGCTCCGTAAACTGATGATCCGGCAGGAAACGGTTTTCAACGGGTGGGATGAAATCATCATTACCGACCCTAACGGGTATCTGTCCGAAACAGCCGACAGCAATATTTTTATCAAAAGCAAAGGTATTATCCTGACCCCGGCACCTGAAAATCACGGATATCCCCGAATCATTTCCGGCATCATTCAGGATCTGATCCCAATCACGGGATGTAACCTGAGAATATCTGACAAGATAAAGATTGAGGATCTCGTGAAGGCCGACGAAGTGTTCCTCACGGATGACCGTAACGGAATCCGGTGGGTGCTTGGATATGAAAAGAAGCGATTCTACCGTAAAGTTTCGTCCCTGCTTCATGAGGAACTGTCAAGCCTGATCAGAACAACCGATCAGTTCCAGGTGGGATCTTCCGGATAACGGGTCCACATATGATAACGCTCATCCTCGTTTTTCAGGATATTTTCCCACAACCGGATATCCGAACCATGCATCACATCCAACCGATCGATGCTGGTAACCAGCCATGAGTTCTCCTCAATTTCCCGTTCCAGTTGTCCGGCATGCCAGCTCGAGTACCCAACGAAAAACCGGATCTGATAATCCTTGATCCATCCATTTTCGATACCGGATTTAATTGCATCCAGACTCCCACCCCAGTAAATCTGCTCCATCACTTCCTCGCTCTCGGGGATCACATGTCCAAGTGTGTGAATATAATGTATGGTATCTGTTCTCACCGGTCCACCAATGGAAATCAGCGAATTAAGCGTCGGGAAATCGTTCAGGATCTCATCAATTCCAAATTGTACCGGATTGTTCAAAACAAATCCCAGTGCTCCTTCGTTACTATGTTGGGTGAGCAAAACGACGGATCGTTTGAAATAGGAATCCTTCAGGAAAGGTTCTGCAACTAATACCCTTCCCCTTTCAGGAAGGTTATCATTATGCTGTATCTTAAAATAATCAAGGTTCTCTTTCATGACAATAACCGTCTATGCCGATCAAAATAACGGATTTTATTACTTTCGTGCAATTTTAATATCATGTTAATAACCGTATTTATACTCACAATAGTTCTGGTGGCGGGTGCTTTTGCCGGCCTGGGACTCAATATCCTGTTCCGGAAGAACGGAAAATTTCCGCAGACCGAAGTGGGCAGCAATAAGAATATGAGAAATCTGGGTATTTCCTGTACCAAGCAGGACGAAATGAAAGTATTCAGGCAGGAAAAGCGTGCAGCCCAAAATTCTGGCAAGGCTGCCGATCAGCCGGTTTATCGTGATTGCGGGATCGGCTGCTCCTGTGTTCCGGAAGAATTCTGAATCATGGCCTGCACTCCGGCGGTTTGCCAGGTTTTCACCGTCCCAACGGAATCACTATAAATAAAATATCCCTGCAAGCCGGGAATCTCCGAACATAACTGCCGGGCCCGGTCGAAACCGACCACCATACACACGGTGGCATAGGCATCTGCATACACACATTCATCGGTGAATATGGTGGCAGATAGCAGGTTGCTTCGGGCCGGATATCCGGTTTTAGGATCAATGGTGTGAGAATACTTAACCCCATCCTCCACATAAAACTGCCGGTAATTACCCGAAGTGGCGACCGAGGTGTGCTCCAGGTGAAACACCTGTTGAATCTCCCGTTCAAGGGTATTTTCAAGTGGCTTGTCCACCCCAACCCTCCAGGAGTTACCCTCCTTGTTTTTTCCGAGGCAGCGAAGTTCTCCGCCGATCTCCACCAGGTAATTCTTAATGCCAACGGAATCAAAGAACTCTGATACCACATCCGCCACATACCCCGGGGTGATGGCATTGGGATCAATCATGATCCTGGGATCCTCCTTGATCAGCCGGTCGCCCTCCACATGGATCTTCCGGTAACCGGTAAATTTCAGAATACTGTCGATCATGAATGGGGTCACCTTCTCACGGGCAGTAAACCCGAACCCCCAAACATTAACCAGTGGAGCCACCGTCATGTCGAATGCCCCGTCAGACTGCTCCGACACCGCGGTTCCGGCAGCCAGCACCCGGATAAGATCGTTGTCCAGACGGGCAGTGGTGTCATTATGGTTGATCCTGGAAAGGGTGGAACGGGGATCATAGGTCGACATGGATACATTGATCCTTTGGAGAATGGTATTGATCTCCTTTTCGAAGGTTACCGAAGTCTTGTATTCATA
>JBBQOG010000075.1:0-10865 GCA_038330665.1 Bacteroidales bacterium | reverse complement strand
TACCGGCATAAAAATGGGGGTTTGAATATCGCCATGGGCTGTAGTGAAAACTCCGGCCCTGGCATTGCTTTGGGAATCTGTGGATTCGATACGAAAATTCATCGTTAGCAAAACCGCAAAGATATGGTATTTTAAATCTATCTTTGGTGGCCAAAGCGGTCATGTCCTTTGGCTTAAGATTTTGATATTGTATGATTCAGGCACTTACAGGTTTATTTACCTTTAAATTAGAACACTGGACCGATTTTTTGTTTTTATCACTCGCAGGCCTATCCTTAATAGCCCTGAGCGTTCAGGTTTTTTATTATTTTTATTTCTTTTTGCGTATTCATCGGTATCGCAAGGTGAATCCCAAAGTGACCAAAGATCCGGTCTCCGTTATTATTTGTGCTAAAAACGAGGCAGAGAATCTACAGAAAAACCTTCCAAAAATACTCGAACAGGATTATCCCTTATTTCAGGTTGTTGTAGTAAATGACGGCTCTGAAGATGATACCGGAATGGTTCTGGCCGAGATGCAAAAACAATACAAGCACCTGTATGTAACGCGTATTGAACATACCCATCCATACCCCCATGCAAAGAAGCTGGCCCAGACTATTGGCGTAAAAGCAGCCATTTACGATCAGCTTTTATTTATTGATGCCGATTGTTACCCCGCCAGCCCCGACTGGATCAGCCATATTCAATCCAATTTCCATCCTAAAAAGGAGATTGTCCTGGGTTACGGCGCTTACGAGAAAAAGAAGGGTCTGGTAAATATGTTTATCCGCATGGATACCCTGTGGATCGCCCAGCAATACCTGAGTTTTGCCCTCCGTGGCATTCCTTTCATGGGAGCCGGCCGAAACCTGGCATACCGCAGGTCGCTGTTCTTTAACAACAAAGGATTCGCCAACCAGCTGCACCTGCAGTCGGGCGACGACGATCTTTTTGTGAATGCCACGGCCAATAAAACCAATACAGCCATCGAAATTGACCCGGACAGCATCACGCTTTCGGAACCCATGCCCACCATGGGAAGCTGGCTCCAGCAGAAAAGAAGACACCTGACTGCCGGATTTCATTATCGCCCCTGGCACCGGTTCCTGATTGGCCTGGAGATCATTTCCCGTGAATATTTTTATGCCAGCATCATTGTCCTGCTTTCCTTTTGGAGGTTCCCGGGATATCTGATACTGATGCTCCTTTTTCAGTTGATTTTGCACCTTTGGGTTACAAAACTGTCGATGAAACGTTTTAGAGTCAAGGGGCTTTTACTTTTTTCGCTGATTTACGATCCCCTGATGCCGGTAATTTCAGGATTCCTGATATTGAAAACAAAGCTTAGAAAAGATAAAAGGTTTAACTGGTAATGTTTTCTGAACTTTCAAATAAAGCCAAACAGGACTATGCACTGGTCCAGAAAGCCCAGGGCGGCGACCAGCACGCCTACGCCCAATTGCTAAGCAGATATTGGGATTCTGTTTACTTCATGCTCCTTAAGATGGCACACAATAAGGATGATGCCGAGGATCTGACCATCGAGGCTTTTGGAAAGGCATTCAAGTTCATCCATAATTATGAACCCGAATTTGCCTTCAGTACCTGGCTGTTCAAAATTGCCAATAACAATGCCATCGACTTTCTCCGCAAACAACGCAACAAAACCATTTCGATCGACAGCCAGGGAAGGGATTCGGATGAAGACAACCCGGTCCAGCTGCAGTCTGACACCCCTGACCCCGAAGAGGTGATGATCAGCAAGCAAAAAAGCGAATTTCTGAAAACCATCGTAAAGGAACTCAAACCCCGATATTCCAGACTGGTACACCTGCGCTATTTTGATGAATACTCCTACGAGGAGATTGCAGAAACCCTGAATCTGCCCATCGGCACGGTGAAAGCCCAGCTTTTCAGGGCCAAGGAACTTCTATATCACATCATTGTATCAAAGGAAGTCTGATTTGAATCCAATCGCTTCACATTTCCAAAACCTCTCACTGGAACAATTTGCCCAGTTTGATCGCCTCGATGGACTTTACCGGTCGTGGAACGAAAAAATAAATGTCATTTCACGCAAGGACATCGACCACCTCTACCTGCATCATGTACTTCATTCCCTGGCCATCGCCCGGTTTATTTCCTTCAAGCCCGGAACAAAGGTGGCCGATGCGGGCACCGGAGGTGGGTTTCCCGGAATCCCCCTGGCAATCTTTTTCCCGGAGGTGGAATTCACACTCGTCGACTCCATTGCCAAGAAAATCAAGGTAGTGGAAGCCATTGCCGCTGAAATTGGCTTGACAAATGTTAAAGCACGTTGGGACCGTGTGGAAAATCTGAATGAAAAGTTTGACTTTGTGGTTTCCCGTGCAGTAACCTCCCTGCCGGAATTTATAGGCTGGGTAAGGAAACTGATCACACCCGGAGGGTTTAATGACATCCCCAACGGGGTCATTTATCTTAAAGGGGGCGATTTGGATGAAGAATTGAAGCCTTTTGCCGGCAAAGCCAGAATTCAGCACATATCGGCTTACTTTGAGGAAGAATGCTTTGAAACCAAAAAAATAATTTTCATTCCCAGGGATTGAATCGGCTCGATCTTTTTGTTTTTATCAAATAATCTATATCTTTGCCATCCAAAATTTAGGGATACTTACGTAAAAGCGACACGATCATGAAAAGGACATTTCAACCACACAACCGCAAAAGAAAAAACAAACACGGTTTTCGCGAAAGAATGGCAACTGTTGGCGGACGTGCCGTTTTAAACAATCGTCGTTCCCGTGGCCGCAAGAAACTTAGCGTATCCGACGAACCCAAGCATAAAGCATAGGGAAAAACCCGATAGCATAATTCAAAACCCTGCCGCAAGCAGGGTTTTTTTATTGGGTCCGGTATACCTTGAAATATTGGCTTTGCGTGGAAACAGGAATTGCCATCGAATCCAGCAAATGCAGATAAGGATACTCCGGCTGGGCCGAATGGACAGGAATACTTACCGTGCTCATCCATTTAACATTGATCCGCTCCACCAAAATAAGCAGATTCTTCGAGGCCAGCATATTCCGTATGGATGCCTCCATCCGTTTCTCACTCCCCACAAATTCAGCCGACTGCATCCAGTCGAGGGGAAAGGGATTCGGGCTTCCCAGCAACGCATAGATCAGGGCATTGTTGGGCCAGACCACAAACCTGCCCTGGGGTTTGCCATACTCCTGGTAAAGGCTCTTTATTTCCTTCAGATAGTCAGCTATTGCCGGGGATAAATCCACTCCCTCCAAACCCGCAAAGATATCACCACCCCTTGCCGTTAATTGGTTCGCCGGCAGGTCGCGATAATTAACTCCCCGTTGTACGATCAGTGACAGAACCAGGATAGCCGGAATGAAAACCACGGCAGCCATCAAATGGTAAACTTTCCTTTTTCGGTAAATGTGGTCGCGAAAATCTTTAATCTGCATCAGTATAGCCGCCCCGGCAAGCCAACCCAACGCAAAGACCGGAGCATTGTCACCCAGCGAAACCGCACTGGTCCAGGCCACCAGCAAAATCCAGAATGCCGGCCTCACCCAGCGTGGAAGCTGCTGTGAATGAATATAAATGAGAAAAATATCCAATACCAGCAACCAGAAAAAGGCAAGGGAAATCTGGAAAAGGAGAGCCGGCTTCACAAATACGAGGAAAACCAGGAGTATCTTAACTCCAAAACTGATGAATTTCTGCAACAGGATGGCAAAATCCAAAGAATGGGAATCCCTCCCGGCTTCAACAATCCAAACCCGGATCAATCCTGACAGAGTGGCAAGGATAAATAATGCCGCAACCGGTGAGTGCCAGAAAGAATGCCAGAAGGTTACCACACCGGTATCCCACAGTTCCGTTCGGCCGGTAAGCTGCTGAAAGAAATCCGGCCAGGCACCGGTTACCGTCAGCATACCTGCATACAGCCAGGCCGGTGCCAATCCGACAAATATAACCGGCAACAGACGGAGAATTTTTTTTGCCCGGTGTTCCCCGCTTTCGGCAATCCCCCAAGTGATCATCCGCAAGGCAAGCACCAGCCCCGGCAGTGCGAAAGTCTGCCGGCACAATACCGCCAAAGATATTCCTGCCAACACCAGGATCTGCCAGGTCGCGCGATGACCTTCCGGATTGGTTTTTATTCTATACCAGCCATAAAGGGCCACACTGAACCAAAACAAAGCGTCGGTGGTCGTCCACGGGAAAAGATTGTAATGATTCTGGTTCAGTATAAAAACAATCACGACCGACCCGGCAGTAAGCCAGGCGAAAACCTTTCCGGGCAATCCGCGGAACCAGGAACCGACGAGGAACAGAACGAGCAGCAACGAAGTCAGAAAATATTCTATCAGCACCAGCCATCGGGCAGACAGCTCCAAAGGTAGTGGCGAAAAAAAATTAACCAGGTGCATGTATGCCGAGCCGGCCGGACGGATGGAAATAAAGTCACGGTGTGGAACTTCACCCGCCAAAATACGATATGACTGGGCCAGAATCACCCCGTCATCACTTGGATTAAATCCTTCTGTCGAAGGGATTCGAAGCCCAGCGTAAACAAACGTCAGAAGAATGGCCACGGAGACCAGGATAACCGATACAGGCCTATCTTTCAGTACTCTCATGGTAATCTTCCTCCGTATTTACCGCCCATACAGCTTCCTTCGAATGATCACCTGCCAGGATAAGGTCCACTGCTGTCATGGCAGTCAACATGCTATGATCCTGATTATTATATCGATGCATCCCATTTCTCCCTACTAAAAACAGGTTCCCGATGGAGTCGGTAAACTGCCGGATCTCATCGAACCGATTATACGTACCAAAATATGCCGGGTAGGTTTTGGGCATTCTCACGACTGTCCCATCCAGATAATCTTCGGGTAAACAGAATCCTATCTTTTCAAGTTCGGAGATTCCCTTTTCAATCAAATCCTGATCGCTCAAGCTCCAAAGATGGTCCCCTTCCTGACAGAAATATTCCAGGCCCATCCAAACGGTGTCCGGGTTGCTGACCATATAGGGGCTCCAGTTGTTGAACACCTGTATCCTTCCAACTTTTACATCGGCCTCCTGAATGTATATCCAGTTATCCGGAACCCTGTTCCCATCGGTACAATCGGGTTTACAAACGACCATTTTCCGGTAAAGAAGTCCAAGCGTGATGAAATCCCGGTACTGCAATCCGCCGGCAATGGATCTTACAGCTTCCGGAACACGGTCGCCCATTCCCCGGATCAGTTCCTTTACGGGCATGCTGGAAAGGACATAATCCGCGGCGAGGAACTCATTCCCTCCGGTCGCATGATTTTTAAATCCCACACCGGTCACGGAACCGTCAGTCCATTCAATCTGGTTAACCGAACAATTTTGCCGGATGACCACTCCTGAAGCCACCACCTGGCGGGCCACTTCTTCCCAGAGTTGGCCCGGACCCAATTTGGGGTAAAGAAACCTTTCGATCAGACTGGTTTCCGTCTCCTTTTGGCCAATCCCCGACTTTTTTGGAAAGATTGACTTCAGCGCATGCCATAAAGCCTTCGATACCGAAAGGCCCTTGATCCGCTGTGAACCCCATTCCGGTTCGATTTCATTACAAGGCACACCCCATACCTTTTCAGTATAATCTTTGAAAAAGGTCAGGTACAATTCCCGGCCAAACCGGTTTATAAAAAAGTCCTCCAGCGAATTTTCATGCCGGATCGGCATTACTGTCGCAACAAAATAGGTCCAGGCAATCCGCACGATCCGCATGGGACCCAAATTTCTCAACGTATTGTAATCCAGCCGTATTGGATAAGAATAAAATCTTCGGCCGTAAAAAATCCGTGACAGACGATTCCTGACCAGCATCACCTTTTCATTTCCCTCACCGTCCCGGTCAGGACCCGTTGGATGAATGGTTTTAGTCCGGGTCTGATAGGTCAGGGTTACATCCGCTCCTTCACTCCCGGAAGGAATGACCGGCAATATTTTCAGCCACCAGTTCATCACCCGGTCCGACTTGGAGAAGAACCGGTGCCCACCAATATCCAGGCGATTACCCTTGTAATCAACGGTTTGGGAAATTCCTCCGATCTGTCCGGTGGCTTCCAGGACAATGATATCATAATCACTGCGAGCACGCAATTCATATGCAGCAGTTAAACCGGCAGGGCCGGCTCCGATAATGATGGCTTTCTTCTTCAAATTCATCCTGGAATCTGAACAAATATCGAAAAAGATACCGGGTCGCCCAAATGGCATTTTGTAGTACCTTTGTGGGCCATAATTTCTAACAAAATCAGGTATGACCGGAAACCATGATATGCAGCTAAGTAAAATCGAACAATCTGTCAGAGAAGGAGTTCGACTGGGTCCGGAGGATGGGCTCTACCTGTTTGAAAATGCAGAACTTGGCTATTTATCAAAATTGGCGTGTTTGGTAAAAGAACGGAAAAGCGGTAAAGCAGTTTATTTCAACCGCAACTTTCATATTGAACCCACCAATATCTGTATACACAGCTGCCGTTTTTGTTCCTATTCCCGGAAATTCAACCAGGAGGGTGCCTGGGAAATGAGCCTGGAGGATATTCTGCACAGTATCGAACAATACCGCGACCTGTCGGCTACAGAAGTGCATATTGTTGGAGGAGTTCACCCGCACCGGTCACTGGACTATTACGAGGATATGATCCGCCAGATCCGTGCGCTGAATCCCTCGCTTTTTATAAAAGCCTTCACTGCAGTGGAACTCGAATTCATGTTCAATAAAAGCCATGTCACACCGGAAGAAGGCTTGATGCGGTTAAAAAAAGCCGGTCTTGACGCGATTCCGGGCGGGGGTGCCGAAATTTTTGATGAAGAACTGCGGAAAATTATTTGTCCTGATAAAACCGATTCCGGCACCTGGCTTGCCATTCATGAAGCCGCCCATCGCACCGGAATCCCAACCAATGCAACCATGCTGTATGGTCATCTGGAGAAATACTCTCACCGGATCGACCATCTCACACGGTTACGGGATTTGCAGGATCGAACCGGCGGATTTCAGGTGTTTATTCCCCTGAAATACCGCATGGCCAACAATCCACTGGGAATCATCGGAGAAGTAAGCACCATTGAAGATCTGCGGAATTATGCAGTCAGCAGAATTTATCTGGATAATTTCCCGCACCTGAAGGCATACTGGCCAATGATCGGCAAGGAGATTGCCGGATTGTCACTCTCTTTTGGCGTGGATGATCTGGACGGGACGATCGAAGACAGCACCCGTATCTATTCCATGGCCGGAGCTGAAGACCAGAATCCGTCAATGACCACTGAAGGTCTGGTAAACCTGATACGGAGCAGCGGCCTGCAACCGGTGGAGCGCGACACCCTTTATCACACCCTGAAAACCCATTAACTCATTCCGCCATATAATTTTATCTTTACCTAAACGTTGTTATCTCAGCCGTAAAATAATATGAAGTCACCTTTGGTTAATTTCCTTCTGAGCCGGATTTTCTGGAAAAATGTACTGTTTGCTCTCCTGGTCACATTTGTCCTGGTTCTGCTCGTGCAGGTCAGTCTATATTTTTATACCGGCCACGGTAAAAAGATAACCGTTCCGGACTTCACCGGGATGTCACTTCAGCAGGTCGACCGCTTATGCGCGCAATCTGGCCTTGAATGGGTAGTGCAGGATTCGACTTTTCTCGAAGACTCCCCCCTTGGCTCAGTCATCAGCCAATACCCCGAAGCCGGCTCCGGCATTAAGAAGAACCGGATGATTTTTATCAGCACTAACTGCTGGTTCCCCCAGATGATCAAGATGCCGAAAGCTTACGACATGCCCTACCGCCAATCGGAAAGAGTGCTCTCCAGCGCCGGGCTCCATATTGCAAGCATCGAGTACATCCCTCACTTTGCCCCGACTTATGTCCTCGAGCAAAAATTTAAAGGACGTCTGATTTCTGAAGGAACAGAAATTGCCCGCGGTTCAGGAATTACGCTGATCGTGGGGGAAGGATTGAGCGAGGAGCGCGCTCCCGTTCCGGATTTACTTAATCTCAGCCGGGATTCGGCACGTATTCACGCGATGACCAACTATTTCAACATCGGAGCAGTAACCTACGATACCACAGTGGTCAATGCCAGCGACAGCAATCTGGCTAAGGTATACAGGCAATTTCCCGATTTTAACAACAACGCAAGGCTCGGTACATCGATCGACATCTGGCTTACATTGGATACAATTCTGACCAGACGAATGAATTCGACTCTTCTGGAAGGAGATACTTTAATAAAAGATGAGAACCAAATACCAAGATAAATTAATGAAAATAAGATATATAGTATACGCATTCAGCCTCATCGCCCTGAGTTTCGGCAGCACTGGGCAAGCACAGGAGCGACTGGTATCAGTGGGTTCAAATCCTGTTTTGCTCAGCCAGCCCAAACCCGGCACTCTTAAGACCGGTATGTCCGACACCCTCAACCTGCCGGTCATTGATGATTTCAGCGGTACCAGTCCATTCCCGTCCTCAGCAGTCTGGACCGATAATCTGGTATATGTCAACAATTCATTCGGGGTCAATCCGCCCACCTATGGTGTGGCCACCTTCGATGCCATCGACTCCACCGGAAGAATCTACACCACCGCTACCAAAGATGCTTATCTTGCCGACGCACTTACCTCTCGTCCGGTCGACCTGTTTCTGCCACTGGACACTACCGTATACCTGAGCTTTTTCTATCAACCACAGGGCGTGGGCGATGCACCGGAACCAGGTGATTCGCTTATAGTAGAATGTTATGCGCCCGACAGTAAGCGATGGTTTCGTGTGTGGGCGATGCCCGGAAGTGGACTGCAGGATTTCAGGATCGCCATGATCAATATTACCGATTCCAGGTTCCTTCAAAAAGGATTTCGCTTCCGGTTCCGTAATTATGCCTCACTGGCTCCCGCCTTCGAACCCAGTTTAAAAGTCAATGCAGATCACTGGAATATTGATTACGTATATCTGAATAAAGGGCGACATTTTGACGACATTATCATGACAGACGCCGCACCGGTTCAGTCGGTGGGATCGCTTCTTGTAAATTATTGCGCAATGCCCTGGGAACATTTCAAACTCGCCGGGATCTCGGCTGTCAAAACTTCCTATCAGACCCACTTCAACAACCTCTCACTCGACCGCAGGGCTATCTCGCCTAAATTAAAGATTACTCCGGTCTGGGGTTCGGAAACCGGTTTCGAAAGAGTGATGCCCGTGGATACCCTCACGGCCGGACAATCGAAAAAACAGAATTTCTCATTCAATTATGGGTTCACCAGCAGCGAAAAGGACTCGGCATTATTCGAGGTGACGCTTGATCTGAATCAGTCGACACCCGATTGGATACCCGGCAATGACAAGATCACCACCCGTCAGTTGTTTGCTGATTACTATGCATACGATGACGGATCCTCGGAGGCGGGTTACGGATTGGTCGGAGAAGGGGCCAAAACCGCTCGGCTGGCAGTCCGGTTTACCAACCTGAATGCCGGAGACTCTCTTTATGCGGTTGATTATTACTTCAATCAGAGTTTTGCTGATGCCGGGAAAAAGTTTTTCAGGCTTGCGGTGTGGTCCGACGACAACAATAAACCGGGTAGCCTGCTTTACGAACAGGCCGGCGGCGTGCCGGTTTACAAAGGCATAAACGCCTTCCAGCGAATCCTACTGGATACTGCGCAGATCCTTGCAGGCAAATATTATATCGGATGGATCCAGACCACTGCTGATTTCCTCAACATCGGATTCGATCGTCAGAATGATCACCATCAGGAAATATTTTACAATGTGACAGGCAACTGGACCAATTCATCCTTCGAAGGTGCACTTATGATCCGGCCGGTATTCGCCAATAAATCACGTAAATCAGGAATTGAAAACACCCTTGTCCCGGCAGCCGGAATGATCATTGCCAGGATATATCCGAATCCATCCAATACCCAGGTTACCATCGATTGCGGCGATCAGTCAGCCATCATCAGGATCACTCTTGCTGATATGCAGGGCAGAATCGTGACCAGCTTCTTAGAATCGGGCCCCGCCTGTAAAATCCCGGTATCCAACCTGCCCAACGGTATTTATCTTATTAGTGTTCAGTCCGATACCGGGATCAATACCCGACAAAAGCTCGTGATCCTTCATGAATAAAATGTACTTGCACCTCGATGAGCTGGAGGAAAAAAAAGAACTGTTCGAACACTTCAGATTTATTGCAGATCCGGGACAGTCGCTGATCCGGATCGATAAGTTTCTGATTGACCGGCTGCAGGACACCTCCCGAACGAAAATCAAAGATGCGGCGGATGCTGGTTGCATTTTCGTCAACGAAAAACCGGTAAAAGCCAATTATAAGGTTAAACCCGGTGATGTTATTGTGATCATGCTCTCCTATCCCCGGAAAGAATTTGAGCTGATTGCGGAGGACATACCGCTGGATGTGGTATATGAGGACGATACATTATTGGTGATCAACAAGAAACCAGGAATGGTGGTTCATCCTGCACACGGAAATTATACCGGCACACTCATTCATGCATTGGCCTGGCGATATCAGGAGCTTGAGATGTTCACCAAAGAGGATATTCGGGCCGGATTGGTGCACCGGATCGATAAAGACACCTCCGGGTTACTTGTGATTGCCAAAACCGAAAAAGCCAAAACACATCTGGGCAAACAATTTTATAATAAAACCTCCCACAGGGTTTATCAGGCACTTGTATGGGGCCTCCCAAAAGAAAAGGAGGGCACCGTCA
This sequence comes from Bacteroidales bacterium, assembly GCA_038330665.1. GTDB lineage: Bacteria > Bacteroidota > Bacteroidia > Bacteroidales > UBA12481 > UBA12481. The sequence goes on along the minus strand of JBBQOG010000075.1, from coordinate 91 downwards.
TCGGATCCATTGGACGACACCCCAAAAACCGCCAGGTGATGACTGTTTTCCCCGACGATTCCCAGGGCAAGCATGCAGTCACCCACTATAA
>JBBQOG010000074.1:0-10909 GCA_038330665.1 Bacteroidales bacterium | reverse complement strand
AGGCCTATTATATTCCGGCTCCCAATCCGGTGATCCTGAAAACGGTGCTGGATGACTGCCAGGTGGACTGGGATGTACGGTTTGAGGAGGATTGCCAAGTGGTCCAGGGAAATCTGACCTATATTCACAAGGTATTGAATGGCAGGGATATCTGGTTTTTCGCCAACTCTTCTGAAAATACAGTGGATGTGCCTGTTTCGATAAAGGGAAATCACAGCCTCCAAATGTGGAATCCGAAAACCGGCCAGATCACTCAGTTGGAAAGCACCATTCATACCAGGGACCGGAAGGCTTTTACCCGGGCACAGCTCACCCTCAAACCGGTGGAATCCATTTTCTGGGTGGGGCAATAGCCGACACTTTTGCCAAAGATGTTCTATCTTTAAGCCAATAATAATTAGATTTAATCAATGCGATTAAAGGAACCCATCAGGCAATTCTTCGTTGAGGAGGTCGGAAAAGTTGACCCCAAGGCAGAGGTTTACCTTTTTGGATCGCGGACCAATGATGAGGCTAAAGGCGGAGACATTGATAAGATTATGACTTCGAACGACAGGCAATTGGTTGCTCTTCTTGAAAAAGAATGGATGTTGTTGAAACAATCGTCCGAAACGCTAAATCTTTCATGTAATAAATGTCAGGCAATCGGAATCAAAGAACAGTACACCTTTGAGGAGGAGGAATCCTTCGATTCTCTGACTTCAAAATTTGCACGGACTTCAGATCTATTTATTCAGAAGATCTTACGTACGGTTTGGCTATTATTGCACGAACCTTCGATTCCCTTTATTGATCTTGCCAACCGTTGTGAGAAAGATTCAATTATTCCGTCTGCTGATATTTTAATTGAGATTCGGGACCTCAGAAATCAGATTGCCCACGAATATCTTCCCGAAGTTGTGAAAGCTATGGTGCCAGATATTTTTCAGCGATCAGCTGATCTCTTTGATGCAATAGCTGTTACTGGATCCTATCTGAATCAGCGCGGCTGGATTCATCCGGTTCTGAAATGAAAAAACTATTATTCCTCCTGTTACCATTCTTTGCTCTGCAAGCATTTGCTGCGGAAACAATCATTCAATCAAAAATCCTTAAAGTAACACTTGATCCTGCTTTCCCGAGAATTGTTCAGTACACCTGGAATTCTTCGAAGGCGGTTTTTTACGGACAGGAAGACTCCTTATCGCAGGTGCGTATTAATGAGCAGCTTTATACGCCTGAAGTGGCCTTCACGAAAACTGCAAACCGTGCAGATTACCGGCTGAATATTCCGGAAATCAGCGTGGTGGTGAGTATCAGGATTATCGTGGTCGGCAATAGGGTGGATTTTGCAATCAACAAGATTGAAGAGAACGGGGCTTTTGCAGTCCATACTTTTGATATCCCCGATGCCAACCTGATTTCCGCACGAAGCACCCAGCCGGGCGCCTCCTTTGCCGGGGCAAAAATGTATACTGCCGTCAAGGGAAATGGCGATGACTTTCTTCAAGCGACGGACACCACAAGCACCGACAGCAATCCAAAGGATTATCTGTACGGCATACTCAGTCATAACCAGCTGGCAGCCAGCATCTGGACCAATTCCGTAACCGAAAAATCGGATAACGGGCGGATCCAAAAGCAGACCAGTAAAAAGAACGGATATGTTCGTACCGGGCTCTGGAGCGGATCCTGGATGTACCGGGCGCAGGGCATGACTGAGGTGGATCCCCTGCCCGAAGTGAGGATTGTAATTACCAACGATTTGAATAATGATCAGGAAGTGAACTGGCAGGACGGGGCCATTGCTTTCCGAAAAATAATGAACAATCCTTTGGGATCCGAGCGAATCCCGGACCTCGTGGTTCAGCGCATTCCTATGAATTTTGCCAGTCAGGCTACCAACCCCTTCACGAAAACGCTGGATGAAACCAAGCGGATCTATCTGAATACAGATGGATTAGGTCAATTTGTCATTTTAAAGGGATACGGTTCCGAAGGTCATGATTCGGGTCACCCCGATTATGGGGATATTGGCAGCCGGCAGGGCGGGGCCCAGGATATGGAGATGCTGTGCAAGGCGGCACAGATATACAACGCTTTTATGGGGGTGCATATCAACGGGACCGAATCTTACCCGGAGGCCAAGGCGTTTGATGAGAAATTGGTGAACAAGGAAAAGCGCGGCTGGGACTGGCTCGACGCCTCCTATTATATCGATAAACGATATGAGGCCACTTCGGGGAACCGCCTGCAACGCCTGAAATCATTGAAGGACCAGGTTCCCTCGCTTAATTTTATTTACTGTGATGTCTGGTATGCAAGGGGCAGCTGGGACAGCCGTAAACTCGGCAGGGAAATTCACTCCCTCGGACTCACCCTGGCAACAGAATTCCCGAGCGATCATGAGTTTGATGCGGTATGGAATCACTGGGCGGTGGATTACGACTATGGCGGGAAAAATATCAAAGGGTTTAATAGTCAGATAGTAAGGTTCATACGAAACCATCAGAAAGATACCTGGATTGCCCGCGATCCCCTGCTGGGCGGTTCGGAAATGAAGGATTTTGAAGGCTGGCAGGGCCGTAATAATATCGACAGTTGTATCCGGATGACTTTTGCCACGGATTTACCCACCAAATATCTGCAGCACTTTCCGATCCTGAAATGGGAGGATCATTCCATCAGTCTTGAAAATAATGTTAAGGTCGGGTTGGTTGAAGGTAAAAGGGTCATTACCAGGGACGGACGAACCGTTTTGGATGGAGGTGCGTATCTGCTACCCTGGAATCCGCTTACTGAAGAGAAGCTTTATTACTGGAATTCAAGTGAAGGGACAACCACCTGGGATTTGCCAGTAACCTGGAGCAAGCTGAAAAAGGTGGTGCTATACCGGTTAACCGACCGCGGTCGCGAGCCTGTTCAGGAGGTGCCGGTGGTCAACGGCCGCATTGCTTTGGCCCTTAATTCCAATACTCCTTACGTGATATATAAAAAGTCAGTTGAACCGATTGCAGATATTCATTGGGGTGAAGGGACCTTCCTGAATGATCCGGGATTCAATGGTGGAGGTCTGAAGGCCTGGACTGTGGAGGGCACCGGCGCTTCGGTAGAACGCAATGCATTGGGTCAGTATGAGCTTGTTTTTACCCCTGGCGGTTCGGCTGCAGTGTCACAAAAAGTTTCAGGTCTGGCTCCGGGTTCCTATTACGCATCGGTTTACGTATCCACCGGAAACAACCGTGTGGCGGAGCTGGAGGTAACCGGCACCGGCTGGGGCAATACGAGTGCCAGCTGTAACAGCTCGTTGTGGAAAAATTACATCGCCGCCGATTCCAAATCAGATAGTTACCTGCAGCGGATGTATGTGTTCTTTACTGTTTTATCTGCAACGGAAACGACCACCTTAACTCTTAAGGCAGGGGCAGGATCCGCCCCGGTCACCTTCGACAACGTCCGGATCGCCCCTATAGTGTACTCGCCAAAACCCGACTCTGTATACTTTGCCGAGGATTTCGAGCATATTCCGTCCGGATTGTACCCCTTTGTGAAAGGTCCGGCCGGCGGAATCAACGATCCGCGTACCCACCTCTCGGAACGCCATGATCCTTATACACAGAAGGGTTGGAACGGTAAAAATATTGATGATGTCATCAGTGGCGACTGGTCGGTGAAGGTGCATGGTGAACCTGCCGGGCTCATGCTGCAAACGATCCCGCAAACGGTGCGGTTTATGCCGGGAAAAACGTATACGGTTTCCTTTAAATATGAGTCATCCGGGGCAGATCATGCCTTGGTGGTTGGTGATGGAACGAAGATCAGTTTTTCAATGACCCTCACTGCTGCTGACCTGCCAACCACATGCACTTTTAGTTTTGTTGCGAGCGACTCCATGAATTCCTGGTTCGGCATCGAAAAGCTGAACGAAAAGGAAACTGACCTGGTGCTGGATGACCTGATTATTATGGAAAAATGAATTCTTCTTACAAATAGCCATAGAGAAGAGATCAACTAATTGGAACAAAATGAGTAGTTTAAGACTTTGCCTGGTTGCTATTCTAATTGCCTTTTCAGCTGGGAGTTATAGCCAGAGTCCGGTACAATCATTCATTCCATCCTATAAAGGAGTCTTTACTTCCCCTTCCGATCGTGTTCCCACCGCCTTCACGCCGGATGCACCAATTGCTGGTAATGGGGATGTGGGAATCGTTCTGGGTGGAAATCCAGAGCAACTCACCGTTTATATCGCGAAGAACGACTTTTGGAAAGCTCAGCCAGGATATCCTGAAGGTGGATTGTGTCTGCCAGGCGGTTTGAATATCTCGATACCTGAGCTGACAGATGCGTCCTTTTATGCCGAACAGATTCTGGCCAATGGTACTATTCTGGCTACCTTTTCTAAAAGCGAAATTACGGTTAACATCAGATTATTCGTGTCTTCCGGCAGCAATAGGGTGATTGCCGAATTGTCATCCACAGGCTTGCCCTGCCAGGTGACCACCGGGCTATGGCCGGAAACCGGGTTTGGGTCTACCAGTGAGAGCGGGGAGCGTGACGGGATTGTTTTTGCGATGCGACATTTCGATTCCCCCGCACTGGATTGGCCCTCGCATGTGGCTCTGGCCATGAAAACGTTGGGTGCAACCGGCAAGTCATTCGTTCTGCAACCACAGAAACCGGTGTGGCTGGTGGTCAGCGCATGCACCAACCATGATGAACCCGATTATTTAAATGCCGCAATCAATGGTGTAAAAAACGCCACCCCCGAAACCATAACATCTCTTGAAAAGGCCAATGATTGGTGGTGGAAACAGTTCTGGTCGGAGTCGCATATTGATATTGGAGATACCCTGCTTGAGAAATACTATTATGGGTCTCAGTACCTGCTGGCCTGCTGCAGTCGTAACCCGGATTTCCCGCCCGGATTATGTGGAAATTCCATCACTGCCGATGCTGTAAGCGCCTGGCAGGGGGATTATCATTCCAACTACAATTTCCAGGCCCCCTGGTGGGCCTGCTACTCATCCAATCACATTTCGCTTACTGATCCCTATGATGCTCCTATCCTGGCTTTTATGCCCAAGGCCAAGGAATATGCACGCAAACTGATGAATTGCCGCGGGGTATACTTTCCGGTCGGATTCGGTCCGAAGGGTTACTGTTCTTCCCTCTATCCGCTAACCGAGGAGAAAATGATGAGAAATTACGGGATCAAAGATCTGAATCTCGAAGGCGGTGCCATGTTCTGCGGTCAAAGGAGCGATGCAGTATTCCTGACTGTTAATATGTTTCAGCGGTTTTATCATACTTACGACCGCGCTTATGCGATGAAGGTTTATCCGTTTATTCGTGAGGTGGCCGATTTCTGGGAGGATTATCTGAAATATGAAAACGGACAGTATAACAGTTACAACGATAATTTCTGGGAAGTGGGTCCGTGGACTGCCGGTTGGGAAGAGGATATGCGCTCAGGCGATACGAATAACACCAATACCCTCGGATTGCTTAAAATGTTTTACAAAGGGATCATTGCGATGAGTGAATTCCTGGAGTTGGACCAGGATAAGGTCGAAAAGTGGCGGCATATCAGGGATCATTTGTATCCAATTCCGATGGTAAATATCAATGGTGAAATTAGAATTAAGGCTGCGGCCGCTGGCACCAGTTCAGGGTGTGAAACGCGCACAAAGCCTGGGTTCGGACGAGTTATGGCCTATCCCTGGGTTTTTCCATCTGATATTACCGGGGTGAGGTCGACGCCGGAATTTGCACAAATTCTTTGTAAAGAGATCGACCGTTGGGATACAGATCCCGGTGGGGATGCCACCTGGGATAATCTGGGCAATGGTTTTGAAACATATTTTACAACTGCCATCCGGGTGGGGTACGATCCTGACACAGTGATTAACAAGCTTAAGGAACGGATTGATCAAACAGCCCTGCCCAATTTGTGGGTTCCACAATCGGGTGGATTAACCGAAACACTCAGTGCGGTGCCCTCGTGTATCAACGAAATGCTGTTGCAGGGGTACGAGGGGATGATCCGGGTTTTTCCGGCCTGGCCGGCAAAGAAAGATGCCAGTTTCGAAAACCTGAGAACTTACGGGGCTTTTCTGGTGTCATCTGAACAGAAGAATGGGAAAGTCCAATTTGTCAGGATTACCAGCGAAAAGGGGCGGAAGTGTAAAATTCAGAATCCCTGGCCGGGGAAAATTCCGGTTGTTAGTGAAAACGGGGTTACTATACATCCCGAATCCAGTGACCAGGACCTGATTTTTCCCACGAACCCCGGGATGGTTTATCTGCTGAAAGAACAATAGCCCCAAAATGGGAATGGTTCTTTAGGATAATCGGTACCGCATTTAATCTCCCGGGAATGGCCTGGAAACCTGCGTGATCTTATCAATAGGAGTCGCGCAACCGGCAGATTTCAGGAATCTTCCAAGCCGTTTCGACAGCTTCCGCGTAATCGAAGGATAGACCTGGGATAGGTCGCTTTTTTCGCTGATATCCTTCGGGATATTATATAATTCCGTTTTTCCGTCTTTGTACCAGTAAATTAATTTCCAATCGCCCCGACGGATCACGCTGTAGGGTTCAAGGTCATAATTGTGCGGGAAATGCCAGATGAAATCACGATTGGAGTTATTTGCCAACTTACCCTGAAGCTGGGGAATAAAGCTTTTCCCGTCGATTTGGCCTCCGGGTTGCCGGTAATTCCTGATGCCTGCCATTTCAAGGATGGAAGGAAAGAAATCCTCAATGATGAGGGGTTCGCCGCAAGAGGTGCCGGCCTTTGTAACACCCGGCCATTTAACCAGCATGGGGTCGCGGATTCCACCTTCATAAGGAGTGATTTTATGTCCGCGCAAAGGCTCATTTTGAGGGCATTGCGATGGCGATCCATTGTCGGACATAAAAAGAATGATGGTGTTATCTTCAATGCCGAGCTCCTTGACCTTCAAAAGGATATCTCCAAGCGATTTATCCATTCCTTCAATCATCGAGGCATAGGTGGCCTCAAAATCAGTCAGACCGGCATCTTTGTATTTCTGATAATACCGCCCGTCCTTTTCCCAGGGTGCGTGTATTGCATAGTGCGACATATACAGGTAGAAAGGTTTATCCTTCTTTGTAGCAGTTTCCATAGCTGACATGGCTTCCAGCGTCAAGGCTTCCGTCAGGTAAATATCCTTTCCGTAGTACTTCTCCAATCCCGGCACATCCCAGATCAGATCTTCGTTTCGCCAGGCCGCACTGAAATTGTACTTCCCATAATAGGAACCCGGTCCCCCGGCGCAATGTCCGGCGATATTCACGTCGAACCCCAGGTTTAGCGGATCTTCACCCGGTGTCCCCTGGGCACCCCAGTGTGCTTTGCCGGTGTGAATCGTCGTGTAGCCGGCTTCCTTCAGGTACATCGGCAGGGTTTTTACATAGCAGGTGTTTTCAATTCCGGCAACCGGACTGAGTCCGTTTACGTTCCAGGGTGGGATAATCAGACTATTATGCAAATGGTCGGGGCTCACATTTTTTCTCAGGGTCCAGTTGGTTACATGATGCCGGGCTGCATTCATGCCGGTCATCAGGCTTACACGCGAAGGGGAGCACAGCGGGCAAGCGTATGCCTGGGTAAACTTCATTCCCTGAGCAGCCAGGATCTCCATGTTCGGCGTATGGTACCTTCGGTTAAGCATGGTGGGTTCGGTCCAGAAGGGGACCGAGGTTTCCTGCCATCCCATATCATCGACCAGGAAGAAAATAATATTGGGCTGATCAGGTGCCTTTTGTGTGAATGCCGGCAGGCAGCTTATCGTGGAGGCCAGGAGTGCCAAAGATTGTTTCATGGTTCAGTTTTAGGTTCCGGTGCTTAAAAATAGACTTTTCTCCCAGAATAAGATTCGTGACCTCACCCCATTTCCAAATTTGCCAATCGGGAATATTCGTAAATTGGCCCGAGCGCCAAAACATACACGCATGAAAAAGATTCTTTTATTGATTCTGATACTTTTTACGCTTCTTTTTTCTATCCCGGATGTAAATGCTTCCACCTGGAAAGGGTTTGAACGGATCGAATTCTCCTTTGAGGGGATGAAGGCCTATCTTGTGCAACCGACCAAACCCCTGCCTGGAAATCCCTGGGTTTGGAAGGCCATGTTTTTCGACTGGCATGCCGAAATGGACAGCATTCTTTTATCTGAAGGATTTCATGTAGCCTATGTGGATGCAGTCGATATGTTCGGGAGCCCCAAGGCAATGGGCATTTGGGACCGGTTTTATGATTATCTGCGTAAAAACTACCAATTAAGCGAAAAGGTTTCACTCGAAGGGGTAAGCAGGGGTGGATTATATGTTTATGCCTGGGCCAAGCGGCATCCCGAAAGAGTGAACAGCATTTACTGCGAAGCACCGGTTTGTGATATTAAAAGCTGGCCCGGTGGATTGGGCAAAGGCGTTGGCAGTAAAGGGGATTGGGAACTCGCGAAAAAGGAGTTCGGATTCAAATCAGACGAAGATGCAAAGGCATTCCATGATCTTGCGTTTGATAATCTCGAAAAACTGGCTGCGGCCAAAGTTCCGTTGATTCACATGATCGGTTTGGAAGATAAGGTTGTGCCACCCGAAGAAAACACTTACCTGTTGTTCGACCGGTATGTCAGGCTCGGCGGACCGGTGATGTTGGTACCCTGTACGCAAGGGAACCAGGATTTGATGGGCCATCATTTTCCGATCGAAACCCCTCGACTGGCAGCCGATTATATAAAATATTATACTCAGATTCCGAAGCCATTGCTGAACTCCTCCAATTACCACGAAATGCGTGGCGGACTTCAAAATAGTCTGATCCGTTTTTCGCGTGATAAAAAGGGGAGGGTGGCTTTCCTGGGCGGATCCATCACTTATAATGGAGGGTGGCGCGACAGTTTATGTAACTATTTAAGAGCCCGGTTCCCGGATACCGAATTCGATTTTATTGCGGCCGGCATACCCTCTATGGGCAGCACCCCTGCTGCATTTCGATTGGAACGCGATGTCCTGTCGCACGGACCCGTGGATCTGCTTTTTGAGGAAGCGGCAGTCAATGATGATATCAATTCCTTTCCGGCATCCCAGCAAATCAGGGCGATGGAAGGGATTGTCAGGCATATGCTGATCAATAATCCACGGGCAGATGTCGTTTTGATGCACTTTGTGGATCCGGAGAAAATGGAGATATACCGGAACGGGCAGACCCCTCCGGTAATTCTGAACCACGAAAGGGTTGCCATTCACTATCAGGTTCCCAGCATAAACCTGGCGAAGGAGGTTACGGAACGTATCGATGCCGGAGAATTTACCTGGGAAAAGGATTTCAGGGACCTCCATCCCTCCCCGTTTGGCCAACAAGTGTATTTTCGTTCGATGAAAGCATTGCTGGAAAAGGCCTGGGGTAGCAGTCCGGCGGCCAATGCACAGCCGACCGATCATTATTTGCCTGCTCCGTTGGATTTATCAAATTATGGGAAAGGCATCCTTGTTGATATTAAACAGGCAAAATTTGGAAAGGGCTGGGCGGTTGTTAATACATGGAAGCCTGCTGATGGTAAGGGAACCCGCGATAATTATACTGATGTGCCCATGTTGGTGAACGAAGGTAATCGGGAGGTTCTGAAGTTTGCGTTTTTCGGAAATGCGGTCGGAATTGCGGTAGCAGCCGGACCGGATGCAGGAATCATTGAATATTCTATAGATGGGGGAGCCTGGGAAACGCGTGATTTATTTACTGATTGGAGTGCTTCGCTGCATCTGCCCTGGTATTATACACTTGGAGAGGGATTGAAAACCGGTAAGCACCTCCTGAAAATCAGGTTGTCCGAAGAGAAAAACAACATGAGTGTGGGAAGAGCCTGCCGGATCCGGTACTTTTATGTGAACCAGTGATTGGCTCCAGCTGGATTTCGTGGTCAGGGAAGGGGTTCCCGGGTGAGCATTCGTGGTCAGGGAAGGGGTCCCCGGGTGAGCTTTCGTGGTAAGGGACGGGGTCCCCGGGTGAGAATTCATGGTCAGGGACGGGGTCCCCGCTTTCGCGGGGATGACAACTCGCTGAGGGTAAGGCGGTGAATCACTGCCGACTGCCAACTGCCAACTGCCGACTGCCGACTGCCGACTGCCTCCCGCCCTCTTCCGGTCCGGTTTTTGTTGTTATCCATGATTATGACTGAAAAAGATATTCTTAGCAGCACCCGTCGCATTCATGACCTTTTGTCAGTGAAGCGATTGAAGGAGGCGATGACCGAACTCCGACCCTTGCTTTTGCTCTCGGGCATGAATAGCTGGGTGGAGGAACTGGACCAGACTGACACGACCTATCAATACATGCTTGAATATACGGTAAAGGGTATTGAAGACCCAGAACGCCAGAAGGTTTACCGTAAAATAGTGGCCGGCTTATACGAACTGAATGACCGGGTTTCAGAATTCCTGCTGACAAAATTGTCGACCCGGTATGTACATGTTCGGAAAAGAATTTTTCGGGATGACCCCGGTCTGGAATCTTTTATCCAGAACTTTCTCATTCAACCCGATCGCATCTCCCCGGCGGATCCGGAATACCTCCGCGATCTTTCGCGTTTATTCCATTTGGTATGGCTCACCGATGAGTTCCTCGACCGTGAGGTCCGGCTAGTTGAACAGGTGAAGGATTCGGTCACCTTGTCGGTGCCGGAAAAAGCGTTGATGGTTACCGCATTGAGCTTCAGTTTGCTGCGATATTTCGATAAGCGGAAGTTTGAATTGCTTTTCAGCTTCTTTAATTCCGATGAGGAGGAGCTTCGCCAGCGTGCGTTGATCGGACTGATGCTGGCCTTGTTCCGGTATGATTCCCGCCTGACCTATTATCCGGCCATCCGTGGCAGGTTTCTGGTGATGGACGAGTACCAGAACTTCAAGC
>JBBQOG010000073.1:0-10932 GCA_038330665.1 Bacteroidales bacterium | reverse complement strand
CTGATGGAGAAAAAAGCAGAATCCTCCCTGGCTGAAGGTCAGACCTGGTTGTCAGAAAATGCAAAAAAAGCCGGCGTGGTTACCACGGCCACCGGTTTGCAATATGAAGTGATGCGCGAAGGTACAGGTCCGAAACCGACTGCTGCCAGCACAGTAAAAGTTCATTATCACGGTACTACCACTGATGGAAAAGTTTTCGACAGTTCTGTGGATCGTGGCGAACCGGTTGAATTTCCTTTGAATGGTGTGATCCCGGGTTGGACCGAAGGTGTTCAGCTGATGTCAGTGGGTTCGAAATACAAATTTTTCATTCCTGGCAACCTGGCTTACGGCCCAAGACCTCCGCAGGGAAGTGGGATTGCTCCGAATGCAACGCTGATTTTTGAAGTGGAGTTACTCGAAATCGTTAAGTAACTAATATTTCTATAGATATAAAAAACCCCGCCTCGCCGGGGTTTTTTTTTGCCACGGAATAAAGCTTTTCGCTATTCATTTTTTTCGTAACCTTGTACCGGGGAAAAAAGGGCACATCGTGGCCTATTATTTGAATTTCAGGTATTTAACATTTAAACAACCTATACCCTATGTCATTAAAACGTAAAACCCAGGAATTTGTCGAACGCAGAGAGCAAATCCTCCAGGGTGGCGGCGAAACCGCTATCAGAAAACAACAGGCTATGGGCAAAATGACCGCCCGCGAAAGGGTGATCGGCCTTCTGGATGAGGATTCGTTCCAGGAATATGACCTTTTTGCACAACATGAAGGACGCGACTTCGACATGGATAAAAAGGATCTCCCGGGTGATGGAGTCATAACCGGAACCGGAAAAATTTACGGATCTCCGCTTTGTATTTTCGCCCAGGACTTCACCGTAGCCGGAGGATCGCTCGGCTTGATGCATGCCCGGAAGATTACCAAAATCATGGACCATGCACTTAAGCTGAAGGTTCCCCTGATCGGGATCAACGACTCCGGTGGAGCGCGTGTACAGGAAGGGGTCAATTCACTCGCCGGCTATGGCGAAATCTTTTACCGTAATACCATGGCTTCAGGTGTAATCCCGCAAATATCAGTCATTCTCGGACCTTGTGCCGGAGGAGCCGTATACTCACCTGCCCTTACCGACTTTGTTTTTGTGGTGGACAAAATCTCAAAAATGTTTATCACCGGTCCTGAAGTCATTAAAACAGTTCTGGGTGAAGAGATCTCCATGGAGGAACTTGGCGGAGCCCGAATTCACAGCACCGTTACCGGTAACGCCCATTTTTTCGCAAACAGCGAACAGGAATGTTTCGAGCAGATCAAAACCCTGATTTCCTATATTCCCTGGAATAATTCTCAAAAAGCCAAACGACTCCGGCCCAGGAATCCTAAAAATTCTTTCAAAATCGACGAAATCGTACCGGTCGATCCGAAACAACCTTACGATGTCAGAAATGTCATCCGGGCTATTGCCGATGGATCTGAATTTTTTGAAATCCAGGAGCTTTTCGCCCAGAACCTGGTAATCGGTTATGGTCGCATGAACGGTCAGACCGTCGGATTTGTGGCCAACCAGCCGATATACCTGGCAGGTGTGCTTGATGTGGATTCCTCGGATAAGGCCGCCCGGTTTATTCGCTTCTGTGATGCATTCAACATTCCCCTGATTACCCTCGTCGACCTTCCGGGATACCTTCCCGGCGTGGACCAGGAACACGCCGGTGTGATCCGCCACGGAGCAAAAGTGCTCTATGCCTATAGTGAGGCCACCGTTCCCAGAATTACCGTCATTCTCCGAAAAGCTTATGGCGGAGGCTACATCGCCATGAACAGCCGCCATCTCAACGCCGATATCGTTTTTGCATGGCCCTCTGCTGAAATCGCAGTGATGGGCCCGGAAGGCGCTGCCAATATCATTTTCCGAAAAGAAATCACCACGGCTGATGATCCTGAAAAAATGCGCAAGCAGAAGATTAAGGAGTACAAGGATAAATTTGCCAACCCCTACGTGGCCGCAGCTAAAGGATATGTGGATGCCGTTATCGAGCCGGGTGAAACCAGGAAATTTTTACTTCATGCACTGGAAGTTCTTGAAACTAAAGACGTTCCACGCCCACAGCGCAAGCATGGCTGTATTCCCCTATAATCTTTATTAACGATCAGATTATGAATAAAGAAGAAAAGGATTATGAAGTCTTCTCCTACGAGGGGACCAACTATAAAACCCTGTTCACCGATAAGTTCCGGACTCATAAGGCATACCAACCTGACGATCCCACTAAGATCACCGCACAGATTCCAGGTACCATGCTGAAAATCCTTGTTAAGGAAGGCCAGTATATCAACCCTTCAAAATGCCTTTTTATCCTGGAAGCCATGAAAATGAAGAACAAGGTTTATGCTTCAGTTTCCGGCCGGATCCGAAAAATCCATATTGTTGAAGGGCAGATTGTAACTAAAAATCAGTTGCTTCTCGAACTCGGTGAACCCGAAACTTTGCTGCAAAAGCTTTTGGATAAATCTCAGAATAAAGATCCCAAGCCAAAGAAAGCTCCCAAAGAGCCCAGGGAAAAGAAGAAATCACGCGAATCCAAAAAATTAAGGGAATAATATCTTTAGTCGTTACAAAACAACCTCCACCCATGTGAAAACCGGACTGAAAATGCGAAAGCAGCTGGCCGGAAAGAACATCGGTGGAGTTTTTTTTTAAAGGATCTCCTGCCATATCAGGTATTTGGCAATTTCGGCAGGTACCTGAACCTCCAGCCCGAAAATCCCAAACACGGCCGATCCGCTTCCGGTCATACTCGCATAAATCGCACCTGAATCATAAAGGCTCTTCCGGATTTCCGCAATAACCGGCAGCTGTTCAAAAGCAAAAGGTTCAAAGGCATTCTTATAAAAAGACCGCCATGCCCCGACCGGCACATTCCCGATTTCTCTAAGATTCTCCATCGGATTTTCAATCTTCACCCGTTGAAAGGCCCCGGCAGTTCCGATCCCCGTACCCGGATGAAAAAGCATCAGCTGGTATCCCCGCAGGTTCACTTCCGCCGGCAAGAGCCTTTCACCGCGGCCGGAAGCAAATGAGGCTTCAGGATGGATAAAAAAGGGACAATCGCTCCCCAAACGGAGTGCCAATAGGGCCAGTTCTTCAGGTGAGTATCCCAACCGAAACTCACGGTTCAGAACCAGCAGCATCGATGACCCGTCGGACGACCCCCCACCCAGCCCGGCACCGGTAGGTATTCGCTTATGAAGATATGCATTGACAGCCGGCAGGGCCTTCAGCTCATGAAGCATACGGTAGGCTTTTACCACCAGGTTGGATTCCGGATTCCCTTCTACTTCAATACCGGATAAAGAAAGATCGATACTTCCGTAACTCCCTTGCGGATCCGGTATTACTTCCAGAATATCCGAAAATCCGATCGGATAAAAAACAGTCTCGATATCATGATAACCATCATCACGCCTGCGTGTTACATATAAACCGATATTAATCTTTGCTATGGGAAATACTACCATGGGTATCGCTGCCGGATTTATCAACAAACCCGAAAGTAACTGTTTTTTTATTAATTTTCTGATCATCTTTGTTCCCCCAACAATCGAAGGAATGGCTCAGAAAAAAAACAGCGACACCAATCGGCGTGGAAATGATACCAACCGCCGGGTCCAGGAAATCATGCAGGACCTGGGCAAGATCCCTCCTCAGGCCATCGAAATGGAAGAGGCGGTGCTGGGAGCAGTCATGCTGGAAAAAGATGCCATCATTTCGGTAATCGATATTCTGAAACCAGAGTGCTTCTATAAGGATACACACCGGATCATCTATGAATCCGTCAGAACCCTGTCGATGAACCTGCAGCCGATCGACCTGCTGACGGTAACCGAGGAACTTAAAAAGCAGGGCAAGCTGGATTTGGTTGGGGGTCCCTATTTTTTGACCCAGCTGACCACGAAAGTAGCCTCGGCTGCCCACGTGGAATTTCATGCCCGAATTGTGGCCCAAAAATACATCCAGCGGGAACTGATCAGGGTGTCATCAGATATTCAGGAAAGAGCTTTCGATTCCACACAGGATGTGGATGAACTGCTTGATTTTGCCGAAAGTGAACTTTTCGAAGTGGCCTTCAGTAATATTAAAAAGGAAACTCAACGGATTGATGTGGTGATCGATAGGGCCCTGCGCCGGATGGAAGAACTATCCGCCAAGGAAGCCGGCTTGAGTGGCGTACCCTCCGGATTCACCAAACTCGACCGGATCACCTCGGGATGGCAGCCATCCGACTTAGTGATCATAGCCGCACGCCCTTCAATGGGTAAAACCGCCTTTATGTTGTCCATGTGCCGTAATATGGCCGTGGAACATGAAAAGCCAGTGGCCATCTTCTCCCTTGAAATGTCGAGCCTTCAGCTCGTTAACCGCTTGATCGTCAGCGAAACGGAACTGGCAGCAGAAAAAATCAGAAACGGACGACTTCAGAAATTTGAATGGGAACAACTTGAAATAAAATTAAAATCGCTGCTGAAAGCCCCGATATTTATTGATGATACCCCGGCCATATCAGTTTTTGAGCTCCGGGCCAAAGCACGCCGCCTTTCCCTCGAACACAAAATTGAACTGCTCGTAGTCGACTACCTGCAGCTGATGAGCGGTCCACCGGAAACACAGGGAAACCGCGAACAAGAGGTCAGCAGTATTTCCAGATCCCTTAAAGCCATTGCCAAAGAGCTGGATATACCGATCATTGCCCTTTCGCAGCTCAACCGCTCGGTGGAATTAAGATCAGGCGATAAGCGTCCACAGCTTTCCGACCTTCGTGAATCCGGGGCCATTGAACAGGACGCGGATATCGTAATCTTTATACACAGGCCTGAAAAATATGGGCTGACAGAAGATACGGAAGGCCGGTCAACTATCGGACTGGCCGAAATCATCATTGCCAAGCATCGTAATGGTGCCGTTGGGGATGTTCAACTCCGCTTCCGTGCTGAACAGGCTAAGTTCATGGAGCTGGATGATGAATTTGGGATTCCGGCTTATGACGATCCGGATTCCGGTGCAGTAAAATATGAATCCAGAATGAACAGGCTGGAGAAACCACCCGAATATCCCGATGCATTCTGACCATAATAAACCCTGCGCATATTCCGTTTTTAACAGGAAATGAAAATAAAATCAATCCTCCTGATCCTGGCTCTCACCATTGGCTCTCTAACCTGCAGGGGAGCCTATATACTGGTTCCAATGGACGACAACCAGACCAATCACCTTAAAGCGTATGGCATCGCTTACTGGGTCCTGCAAAAGGGAAATACCATGGAGTGGCTGTTGAATTACCGGGGTGGCAGCTTTCTACTGCCCTTTTATCAAGATATCCAACAGGAATGCCTGCTCCGGGGAGTTCGTACCGAAGTGATCGCCGATGCAGCTCGCCTGAAAATTCTCGACGAAATCGCACGCCCCGACGTAAATATGGACGTGATCAAAATGGAGAAAGCACCTAAGGTTGCGGTTTACGCCCCGATCGACAAGCAGCCCTGGGACGACGCGGTGATCATGGCCCTGGATTACGCCGAAATTCCCTACGATCGAATTTATGACGGCGAAGTGATCGAAGGAAAACTCAAAGATTACGATTGGCTCCATTTGCATCATGAAGACTTTACCGGACAGTATGGCCGCTTCTATAAGACCTTCAACCATATGCTCTGGTATCAGAAACAAGTGGCGGATAATGAAGCCATGGCAACCAAATATGGATTCAGCAAAGTTTCGAAAATGAAACTTTATGTGGCACTTACCATCAAAAGCTATGTGGCCGAAGGAGGATTCCTATTTGCCATGTGCTCCGGTGCCGACTCTTTCGATATTGCCCTGGCAGCCCAGAGTATTGATATCTGTGCTCAAATGTATGATGGCGACCCTATCGACCCGGATGCCAATGAAAAACTGGACTACTCCCAAACACTGGCTTTTCAGAATTTTAAATTGATCGACGACCCGCTTGAATATGAATTTTCTGCGATCGATGCGACAGGTTCCCGCCGGATAGGTGAAAACCAGGACTATTTTACCTTGTTTGAATATTCGGCTAAATGGGACCCGATACCCACGATGCTTTGCCAGGATCATACCCGGATCATCAGAGGATTCATGGGCCAGACCACTGCATTTATCAAAGATTATGTAAAACCCAATGTGCTGATAATGGGCGAAAATAAATCGCTGAACGAAGCCCGGTATATACATGGAGAGTTTGGGAAAGGAACCTGGACTTTCTACGGCGGGCATGATCCGGAAGATTATCAGCACCTGGTTGGAGATAAACCCACCGATCTTTCCCTGCATCCTAATTCACCCGGATACCGGCTGATCCTCAACAACGTTCTCTTTCCAGCCGCCAAAAAGAAAAAACAAAAAACTTAAATCATTTATCAGCAGGTTAAATTCCTTCTATTACCACCACAATCTCACCCCTCGGCGCGACTTCCGTAAAGTGTGCAATCACCTCCTCCATGGTTCCTCTCACCGTTTCTTCATGCATCTTGGTCAACTCGCGCGAAACCGAAACCCTTCTTCCTCCTCCGAACTCAGGCAATAACTGTCCAAGTGTTTTTACCAGTCGCATAGGCGACTCATAAAGGATAATGGTCCTTTTCTCCAGCGCCAACTCCCTGATCCGAGTCTGCTTTCCTTTTTTGATCGGCAAAAATCCTTCGAAAACAAAACGATCACATGGGAATCCAGAGTTGATCAGCGCCGGGATAAGTGCCGTGGCACCCGGCAGACATTCCACTTCGAAACCGGCTTCAAGGCACGCACGTACCAGTAAAAACCCCGGATCCGAAATCCCCGGCGTTCCGGCATCCGAAATTAATGCAGCCTTTTCCCCGCCATTCAAACGGCTGATAATCCCCTGAACCGCTTTGTGCTCATTGAATTTATGGTGGGGATATAAAGGTTTTCTGATCTCAAGATGATTCAACAGGACTTTGGAAGTCCGGGTATCTTCGGCCAGGATAAAATCAACCTCCCCTAAAACCCGGATGGCTCTCAAGGTGATATCCTCGAGATTCCCTATTGGCGTGGGGACCAGATAAAGCTGAATGTTTCGATCGATCATTTTTTAGATTGTACCCGGTTAAAACATTCCCGGCAAAGGGGTTCATATGAGTCAGTTTCGCCTAATTCTACCAGCTGATCAGAATCGGTGGTGCGATGGGAATGGAGGGCCAGGTTGCCGCACCGGATACAAATGGCATGTACCTTCGAGATGTGCTCGGCCGTGGCCATCAGCGCCGGAATCGGTCCGAAAGGCTTTCCAAGGTAATCCATGTCGAGACCGGCGACAATCACCCGGACTCCCTGATTGGCCAGCGAATTACAAACATCCACCAGGCTCATATCAAAAAATTGTGCCTCATCAATCCCGATAACATCCACATCACCGGTCATGAGCAAAATATTCCCGGGCGAAGATACAGGGGTAGACCGTATCGCCTTTGAATCATGTGACACCACATCTTCGACTGAATAACGCGTGTCGATCTGAGGCTTGAAAATCTCAACCCGTTGACGGGCAATGCGCGCACGGTTCAATCTCCGGATCAATTCTTCCGTTTTACCGGAGAACATCGATCCGCAAATCACTTCAATCCAACCCCTCGGTTGATCTCCATGACGACTTGTTTCAGGAAAGAAATAGCGGTCCAATAACTATTTTGGATTATGATCGTTATTTTTACAAAAATAAAAGAATTATGGACAGTTCAGAAAACATAGGCAGTATCCGGAAACATATCGCCAATATCGAGAAATTACTTGGCTGGATGACACGTTCCAATGAGGTTCATCAGATTGACATCGATGCCCTGCTAAAAGAGACCAGGCACCTCTACAGCACCATTTGCGACCTTCCGGTTGGTGCACTGAAAGGGGGAAAAACGATGGATTCCCTTGTTGAACCCACCGTGGTAATACCGAAAGAGGTTATTCAATCCCAGGAAGAGACTGAATCAGGCACGGATCCTGATTTCGATGAGGATTTTAATATGGACCCTGAATTCATTATTGATCCGGAACCGGATGCCGATAGTGAATCGGATGAAAAATTCGATCCGGATTCTCTTGAAGAATCTGTTGCTGAACCTGTTGCTGAACCGGATGCTGAAACCGAAGTAGAAACTGATGAAGAACCCGCCTGGGAACCTGAAGACGAACCCGAATGGGAACCCTATCTCGAACCGGAACCATCCCAACCATCCCAACCATCCCAACCATCCCAACCACCACAACCATCCCAACCATCACAACCATCCCAACCACCACAACCATCACAACCATCCCAACCATCACAACCCTCACAACCATCACAACCCTCCCAACCTTACTCCAATCAAAATCCTTTTATCCGCTCCACACCAACAACCTCCCCACCACCCTCCACACCCATAACCTCATCACTCTTTCCGAATGATAACAGCCTGAACCAGTTACTCGGAAAACAGCATCCGGTTCAGAATATCGCTTCCTCGATAACTGATATCCCGGTTGCCGATATTTGGTCTGCCATCACCATCAATGAAAGGTTCCTCTTTATTCGTGAACTGTTCGGCAACGACCCGGAAGGATTCAAAAACACGGTCACCCTGATCAACAGCCTCGATTCCTGGGATGCCGCAAAGAGATTTGTAACCGATCGTTTTCAATGGGATAAAAATGATCCGGTGGTTAACGACTTCCTGAATATCGTCAGACGAAGGTTTCTGAAATGACGCCATACAGCGCCGGTGAGATCGCAATTCTCACCCATAGCGTTCTGACCGGAGATCCCACACGTTCGATCTGCCAGGTTTGTACGGATTCCCGCCGCATTGACCTACCGGATGAAACCCTCTTCATCGCACTCAAAGGGCCCAGTCACGATGGCCACCGCTTTCTGCAGGAAGCCTTCCTGGCGGGCATCCGAACTTTCCTGGTCAAAAAAATTCCCGAAAATATCGGCCTGTTTGCCGATTGCACCTTCATCGAAAACGGGGATCCCCTGGCAGCGCTGCAGGAATTGGCTGCTGCGCACCGGGCAAAATTTAAAGGATCCGTCATTGCCATTAACGGCAGCAACGGCAAAACAATCATCAAGGAATGGCTGGCACAAATCCTTCAATCGTCATTTCGGGTGACACGAAGCCCAAAATCATACAATTCACAGCTGGGTGTGCCCCTTTCCGTGCTGAACATCCAGGGAGATGAGCAATTCGCAGTTCTCGAGGCCGGTATATCAAAGCCGGGTGAAATGGCTAAGCTCCGGGAAATCCTGCATCCGGATATCGGTTTGATTACCAATATCGGAGATGCACACCAGGAAAATTTTGCCGACCTGACACAAAAAACAAAAGAGAAGCTCTCTCTCTTCAGCCAAACCGGAAAAATATTTTATTGCCGTGACCATCTATTGATCCATCAGGCAATTGAATCCTCCGGGTTCCCCGGTCAGTTGTTTTGCTGGTCGCGCTCGGCCACTGCCGACCTGCAGATCCTAAATGAAAATATTGCGGGCTCTGAATGTGAGCTGACCGCAAAATATAGACAGGGAATGGTTTCACTCACCATCCCGTTTACCGATCCGGCCTCAATCGAAAATCTGATCCAGATCTGGCTACTGCTTTTGGTTCTGGGTTGGGAATCGGCCAAACTGCAGGAGCTTGTGACAAAACTGGAACCCGTGCGCATGCGGCTCGAACAAAAAGCCGGAATCAACCGCTGTACCCTGATTAACGATTTTTACAATTCAGATATCCAATCCCTGAAAATTGCGCTGGACCTGCTGTTTCAGCAAACTCCACAAAACCGGAAAACGCTTATTCTGTCCGACATTCTTCAAACCGGACAGGAAGAAGAAGCACTATATGGGGAGATCAGCAAGATGCTCGTGAACCGCCCGCTCACCCGTCTGATCGGGATCGGACCGGCAATTTACCGAAACCGGCATCTGTTCTCGGAATGGATCAGCCCGTGGCAATCCACAGCCGAATTTCTCAGTCAGATCCACACCGACGATTTTCATGACGAAGCCATCCTGCTAAAAGGAGCCAGGTCATTTGCCTTCGAGCAGATCAGCAATCTGCTGGAAGCTAAAATTCATGCCACCACATTGGAAATAAGGATGGATGATCTCCGGTTCAACCTGGAGCAATACCGGAAGCTGGTTGGCACCGATATAAAAATCATGGCTATGGTTAAAGCCTTCAGCTATGGAAGCGGAGGAGTGGAAATGGCAAAATTTCTTACAAACGAACGCATTGACTATCTTGGTGTTGCCTTTGCTGACGAAGGGCTTGAAATCCGGCGGGCCGGTATCCACACACCGGTAATGGTGATGAATCCGGATTTTCAACAGTCCGATCTGATCATCGACCATCATCTTGAACCTGAAATCTACAACTGGAAAGGTTTAACAACCTTTTCTGCCGCCTTAAGGAAGCTCGGATTAAGCTCCTACCCCATCCACCTGAAACTGGATACCGGAATGCATCGGCTGGGTTTTGGGTACACTGAAACCGGAACATTAGCCGCCTTTATCAACAGTCATCCGGAGATTTACCTGAAAAGTGTTTTCAGCCACCTGGCTTCAAGCGAGGACTTCTCCAATGATGATTTCACCAATCTTCAGATTGAACGGTTCTCGGCAGCTTGTAACGAGTTGACTATCCTTACCGGCAGCCATTTTCTGAAACATATCCTCAACTCATCCGGGATCGAACGGTTTCCAGGAGCACATTTCGATATGGTCCGGCTGGGCATCGGGTTGTATGGCATCAGCAGCACCGATAAACTTTCGCTCAAACCGATTGCCACGCTAAAAACCATCATTTCGCAGATCCATGACCTGCCCGCCGGTGAATCGGTTGGATATGGCAGACGAACGATCCTGGAACAGCCT
>JBBQOG010000072.1:0-10967 GCA_038330665.1 Bacteroidales bacterium | reverse complement strand
GGCCGCTACCGTGAAGCTCCGGCAGTCATGAAAAACCAGGGTAAGTACTTCCTGATCACCTCCGATTGCACCGGTTGGGCGCCAAATGCAGCAACGGTATCTGTTGCGGAAAACATCTGGGGCCCGTGGACTGAAAAAGGCAATCCCTGCCGGGGAGCCGAATCAGAAATAAAAACCACTTTTAATTCGCAAAGCACTTATATACAGCCTGTTGTTGGCCGCCCGGGAGCGTTTATTTTTATGGCTGATCGCTGGAATCCCACTAATGCTATCGATGGCAGGTATATCTGGCTTCCGGTTTTCTGGGAAAGTGGCCTGCCGATACTGAAATGGATGAAGAAGTGGGACCTGGAGGTGTTTCGCAGAGACGGATAGGTAGTCGGCAGTTGGCTGTTGGCAGTTGGCAGTCAACACTGAGTTCCCCTGGCAGAGTTGTCATCCCCGCGTATGCGGGGACCCCGTCCCTTACCACATAGGCACCCGGGAGCCTCAATAAGGAGGGATGAGCCGCGGCTCATCCCTTTCTTCATTTTCATCACCACGATTGCCATATTCTCCAGCCCGGTGACCATATCGCTCAAAGGCAACCTGCCCTAAGTTTCCAGGTCAGCAGCGACCAATGAGAACTTCTTGCCTCCACCGGAGCAAAAAAAGGAAATTACCAAAATCCCAGATTTTTCCTTCCTCTTTCTTTAAAATTTGTTCAAGTCTTGCGGTTTAACCGCCCCAAAAAACTTCACCACCTTATGCCCGATTCCCGGAGCATCTACATAAACAATGTAGGCTCCGGATGCGATGCTCATGCCATTCTGGTTTTTCAGATCCCAGTCAATATAGGTGCGGTCGCTGTCTTTCTTAAACCTGCGGACCAGGTTGCCGTTAAGGGTGTATACGGATATTGTACAGATTTTGGGAAGATTGGTGATTTTGACGCAGTTATCGGGCTGACTCTGTTGGTATTCTGAGTAACCATGGTACGGATTAGGAACCACATGTATCAGATCCAGAGCCGCAATCGATACCTCATTATCTTTTACATAGTGGGTTGCCCATTGGGTATTAATGGTATACATAGGATTGTTTTTGTTCTGCGCCAGCGAATCCGGTACGGCAAAATCAAAAGTTCCCCTGGAGTATTGTCCGGCCACCCTTAGCCTGATCTTCATGTCCGATCCTGAGGGGAGGTATCCGTACAAATCGTTTTCCAGATTTTTTTCGGATACAAACAGACTGTCCATGAGCGGAATGGCTGTCCAAGAAGCATTGGCCAATAGTTCCTTTATTTTATCCTTGCGACTGGTTGCCATTTTCTTCATATAATAAGATCCTGCATCGTAACCAGGAAAGAAGGTCGGATCATTCTTGTCCAGCATCGTTCGGTTATGGCCCATGATATAGATAAAATGCTTGCCGCCGAAAAGCACATCTGAATAGTCGCTTTCTATACCGTTTCTTGCCTCATACAACTTCGATCCTTCCCGCGCAGATGGGTTCCACGCCATATCGGCGCCATGGTCGCCCGTCAGGAACGAGCTCTCTCCATACACAATGTTCAATCGCTCTCCAGTTTCCACGTCGATGGCATACCCCGGGAACCAACCCATACCCGTTTCACTGATGTAATTCGGGTCATTCTCGTTTATACTTGTGCCGCTGCTTACCCATGCTGGTTTGCCGGTTTTGTCGATCGATTGGCCGATTCTCAAGTCAAACTTCGCTGCCTGACCCACAGATAGTGCCCTATCGTCGGTCATTTCCAAAACAGGCGAGCGGGTCCACTGGCTTCTATTGCTTGTGATATACAGGTCAACAGATCCTAGGCGCTGATTTTTTATTCCGATATTTATCCTGGCCGGCTCGTAGGCGGGACCGTGCAAAGCAGAGCTGGCCTTCCGAAAAGGTGTCCAGGTGCCATCCAGGATTTTTTCGTATATTGAGTTTTTATCCTCATTGTCCCGATCGTTATAACCGCTCCGGATCCAGTTGCGTGGTACGTCACGATCCTCATCAGGAATGAATTTCAACCACCTTTTATTTGGATCGCTGTAGGAGATCGTAGCATCGATGAAGCCATTATCGATTGCACCAGCCTGGAACGGAACAGACACCTGGTTTATACAGACCGAGAGGCCCCATCGGGGGATCAATTGCTCATATTCCAATGCGATCCAGCTTTCTGAAAACACGGTATCTCCTTTGGAATTACACATAAACCAGTCAGCGTCGATTATCTTGCCATTCATGAATTTCGGTGAGATAAAGGAGTTAACAGAATCAAACTTCAGCAGATAAGTGTCATCCAGAACATTCATGGGATCCACTATTGTTACTTTAATAGGCCCCCGACCGGGTTTAAATTCCAGATTTTGGGCTCTCCAGGGCTCGCCTTTCATGATTTCATCCAGGGCGGCCTGGCTGATATCAATATTGTTTTGTCCATTCCCATGGCCCTCAATCTGCGTGATGATGGGTGACGAAATCTCTCCGGTTCCACCGACCAGGCGCAATCCCAATGGTTCAATTTTGTGCGGGATGGCCTCAAATATTTTAACCGGACCGCCGACAGCTTTGCGACCCGCCAGGTATGAAAGCTTTTGTCCTTCAAGCGATTCTGGATTACTTTGGCCGTAATTCTGGTAATTGTTGTAGGCATAGGCTACTGCCACATAATAGTATTTCTTAAAATTGACAAGTGGATGAGTGCCTGCTGCAAATGCATCCGCAGTAATCTCAAATACATGTTGAATACCCTGATCGCGACCAGACACCTCAATGACTGATTGACTGGACTCCGTGATCGGATCCCAGTAATAGTTTATCAACCTTCCGACGCCGTTACGAATATCTGTCTGAAAAACCTCACGGGCTTTGAGTTCGTTGTGGGCCATTACATCCGACATCGCAACGTTTGGATCCATCACTTGCCAGACTTGATAACCTTCGAAATTATAATAGGTATCGCAATTGGGATCAGTATCCGGGCAAACGATGAACGGATCACGCTCCCTGTATCTTTCGATGTAATTATTGGATGACGGCTTGTTCCAGATGTGGAAGAATAGTTTCTGGTCCTGTTCCACGATGGTGAGTTCCGGGGCATCAGGACCGTTGACCAGCTGGAAGCAGTTGTCGAACAGGCGCTGGGCCTTTTCGTCAGCCACCAGCATCTTATTTACCGAAGCCATCAGTCCCCCGTCATAAGATCGGGCCCATACCACTCCGATGGTTAGGTCATTGACGGCACCCGGCTCCATGGTGAACGGTCCTGAGGACTGAATCAATCGCCGGTCTCCGGGCTCATTGGCTGCAGTTTCTTCGCTCCAAGCAGGCATCTGTAATCCTCCCTGCCCCCATCCACAGGGGTCTGAATCCCGGGGAAACATAAATGAGCATTCCGGACCGGATCCACCTGCAAAGGGAAGGCTCTGATCTCCATATCGTATATGTCTGTTGTCAGGCCGATAACCTTTCATGTACTGGTAATAGGCTTGAGGGCTCGGAAATGGGTCATACCCGACACTTCCGGGGTTGGTCATACTGAGCAGGCCACACATACCCCACCTTTCGTTGTCGATAATACCGTCGGCAAAATTCAGTCCATTAATACTGCCATTGAGGTTGCAATCATTACAAATCACGTTGTATTGGCTATCATAACTGGTGCAGTCATCCTGACCGTTCGGATCCTGATAGGGGCCCTCCAGGAAGTCAAACCCTATGGCGGGCGGGTTGGCTCCATATGAGCTGGTTTCTCCCTCACCGTCAACGGCATCACCATTGTAGAAATACCCGATCCCTTTTGAAACATCACAACCAACAAAATCGTCGTTCCAGGCCCCTAAATCTCCATCAACATAAATCCCTACATAGGTTTCATAAAGGGTGTAAGTCGACCGGTTGATCAGCGTGAAGTTGTAAAAACTCATATCGTTGAGTGCATCATTGGTGGAGAACTCGAATGCCTGAGACCGGATTTCCATACCAATGGCTTCACCGTTCGGGTAGAAGTGGATATTTCCACGGTCGTTATTTACCCACCAGAGGGTGGCATCTCCATATAACCTGGGAGTCCGCGTTTCCTGCGAAGAACCACAAGGAAGGATGCCGTCGAGGTCATAAAACGGATAGTCGCCATCCGCCGGATTATATTTACCGTCATCATTGTTGTCCCAAAAAGGAGCAAGATTAAACGCATACCCAGCCGCTGCATCACCATGGGCTGGCCAGTCTTGAATGGCCTGGGGTAGGGAATAACCATGGAATTCCTTTTCCCGTTTGTTCAACGGAGTGTTGTACCAGTCTCGGAAGGTCTCTACATCGAACCTGGAAAGGGGAAAATGCTTGTCGTACTGGTAGCAAACATCCACATCGGTGGTGCCCCGATCCGGGCCATCGGCCTTCAGTGGACCCGGCCAGTAATTGCGTCCTCCTTCAGCATATCGGCTGGCAGTCAATTTGAGTTGTCCGCTTTCATCAGTTCCACCGATAAAGATGCCGCCGGAATAGATGCATGACTTTCCTGAATTTTTAGGGATTTCATATCCGGGCATGCTTTCATCGGGTGCAGACCATAAAACCCCATCCATCCGGGCCCATGTACGTACGTTGTTGAGGGCCAGTTCGGTGACGGTTTTACCAAGGGAACATCCAGCGGCCTGATCTTTTAGATTGCTTGAAAGTGCCTGTCGGTTAACAGGAACATCCTTATACTTTTGAGGTAATCCGTTTTGAATGAAAAGACAAAGGAGACTTGTTAGGGCAAGGAACCTTTTCATGCTTATAAAATGTTTGTCAAGGGCTTGTTGGTTTATAAATTCAAATATTTGGGTTAATAAAGATATAGAAAGTGGATAAAAGGAAAGCCCATAGGCAAAAGATTCGTCAGCCTCCATTTTTTCTCCTGCTTTTTTTGCCTAACTTCGAAGAACACTACCAATCCATTCCAACCTTGAGGCGGCTTATACCAATATTCCTGATAACAACCATTTTCCTTTCCTTCGAAAAATGCAAACCCCCTTTGGAGAATACTCCACCTGTCATAAAAAGCATCAGTGCCGACCCCGATTCAGTTTTCCCTGGTGACACCGTCAATCTCAGTTTCGACTATTTTGATGCTGAGGATGATAGCATCGATATTCAATGGACTTGCCTGGTTGGTTCATTTGCAAAAGATCCAATCAGCCGGATCCAAAAATGGAATGCTCCCAAAATTCCTGGGGATTACTACATTCAGCTTCATATTTCAGATAATGCCGATTCTATCTTTAATGTCGATAGCATTCGGGTAACAGTTACAGATCGCCCCGGAACTTTCATTGATCTGCGTGATGGTCACACCTATAAGTGGGTGAAAATTGGCCAACAGATCTGGATGGCAGAAAACCTGGCATACCTGCCGTATGTCTCTTCTTCAATCGGAGATCCCTCAGGATATTTTGTAAATGGTTACAGTGGTTATGGCTCCTCGACTGAGGAGTCAAAACAAACTTCCAATTACAAGAAATACGGTGTCCTTTATGGACATGAATCCGCATTAGGAGCCTGCCCGCCGGGATGGCATTTGTCAACCGATGAAGAATGGAAAACGCTTGAGGTTTTTTTAGGGATGGATCCCGCTGAAGCTGAAGATTTTCGCAGGGAAAGTTTAAAATCGAAGGATATAGCATTGAGCCTGATGTCTGATAGTTTATGGCGGGGTAATAACAGCAGCGGATTCAATGCTGTGCCGGGTGGGACAATCAGCCGTTATTACAGCATGGCGGGACACGATTGGTATTGGGAGCTTTCCGGGCCAGGCTCGCAAGCATTATATCTGACACCATTTTATTTCCCTAATTACAACGAAAACCGTTGCCGGGCGATTTATGGTTACGAATCCAGCGGGATATTACATATTGGTATTGATATACAGAGAATTGATGACCTCGAAGGTTTCTCGGTCCGCTGCGTAAAGGATAATTGAAATGATGCAATGAGATCATCATGAGGGGGAAATAAAAAAGCCAGACGGGTGTGCGGCTTTCCAACTGATCTCCCCTTGATGCCCCACGGTAATATCATGAATATTACACTTAATTCTAACATTTACAACCTTTCAGAATTGTCTTTTATTCATTGGGGAAAAACCCTTGTGAGATCTCCAAAGTCATCCTAAAGGATGTGTAATCATTCCCCGCAAATAGTTAATTTTAGGTGTTATTTATGGGTCGGATTGAGCCACCTCTCGTATTTCAGTCGGTTTCATTTTGTAACCAACTGAAGCGGTTGGCAGTGGAAAGTAAATTGTGATAATACCAGGAAGAAATTATGACAGAAAGTGAATTGACAGTATTTGAAAACTACAAAATTCGACGGTATTTTGATGAGGAGAAGGAGATGTGGTATTTTTCTGTTGTAGATGTTATAAGTGCATTGACGGATAGTGTTAATCCATGAGATTATTGGTTCAAAATGAAAATTCGCGTGAAAAGTGAAGCTGGCATTGAACTGTCGACAATTTGTCGACAGTTGAAAATGAAAGCGCCGGACGGAAAAATGCGGGAAACTGATACCACCAATGTCGAAGGACTGTTAAGGATTATCCAGTCTATTCCATCTCCCAAAGCCGAACCTTTCAAACAATGGCTGGCAAAAGTAGGCTATGAGCGCCTGCAGGATATGAGCGACCCCGCACGGTCACTTGACCGCGCCCGAGAGTATTGGCAGCAGCATGGCAGAAGTGAAAAGTGGATCCAGCAGCGGATGATGGGGCAGGAGACCCGTAATAAACTGACCGATTACTGGAAAGATCACGAAATCTCCAAAGAGCAGGACTTTGCCTTTCTGACCAACATTATTCATCAGGAATGGACCGGTATCACAGTAAAAAAACATAAAGAGATAAAAGGTCTGAAATCACAGAATCTCCGGGACCACATGAGTGAAGCAGAGCTGATTTTTACTGCTCTGGCCGAACTCTCAACCAGACAGATAGCCGAGAGTGTGGATGCTACCGGAAAAGATGAAAATGCTAAGGCCGGCAAACAGGGTGGACGAATTGCAAAGAGAGCCAGAATTGAACTCGAGCAAAAAACCGGGAAAAGCGTTGTGACCAATGACAACTTTCTGCCTCCTTCAAAGCAGAAAAAGGAAATTGGTAAAAAGGATGTCGATAAGGAATGATGCAAGCGTATAGCTCAAGGCCTATATTGCACGGGATGCCTGCAAATAGTCATCCTTATTTCTTCATTTTCATCACCACGATTGCCATATTCTCCAGCCCGGTAAGGGATTCGGCCAGGTCAGCCAGCTGATCCCGTGCCTCCGGGTATTTCACCTTTCGCGCTCTGACACAGGTCATGTCGTGCGAATCACTGATCCTACCGGGCCTTACCGCGCAGATCAGTTCGTTGCGAACGGGATCGTACTGATCCAAACCCAGGGGCTCGATGCCAAACAGGTCGTTCTCTATGGATGAATTTACCCAACTCAACTGTGAAGATGTATCACAGGCAATGGGTTGATCGGCCCCAAAAGCGGTTTGGCTGGTTTTATCGATCACCAGGTGCTGGGAACTGCCCTGATCGATGATGGTAACCATCAGATAACCTGGAAGATCAATTATTCCGATAGCTTTGGTACAGAGGTCCACCTGCCCGGGTTGGTAAAGTTTCCTCTGTCCCTTTTCGAGATCGAAACAATGATTTCTGATATCGAGGTGATACCGTGGTGTGGCCACTCCTTTGCGGTCGATATAATAGATTGTGTCGCGACCCGCTTCCCAGAAGCAGTTTCCATCACGCGTCGGCAACAGGGTAGGGTATGGGTAAGACACCTCAACTTCCTCCTGTGTTGCTGCGCGGGGCAATATTTTAGCGGTCAGATTAAACTGCAGATCATATTGCAAAATGCTTGCATATCCCTTGCTGGGCTTTATTGGCCGTCGGAATACCACAAAAATGCTGTTGTTATCGGCGAACCGCATTTTATCGAACCGCCATCCCGGCGAATCCGGCTTAATAACTTTTTCCCGAAGGAAGTTGCCTGTGATCGTGTACAGAATCAGCTTGCCTTGCCAGGGATCCCCCACCACGATGAATTTCTCATCCGGTGAAATCGCCAGCACGTTAGGCTGCCGATATTCACCCGGTCCTTTTCCGATCCGGCCTATGTTTCCGAGAAATTTGCCGTTACGATCGAACAGGTAGGCCCGCTTCTGCTGGTCGCACACAAAACCAATATAGTGGTCGGTCATACTCAAACTGATCATATTACCGAAATAGGCATCGCGCACGGTATCCAACCGGATTACCTCCAACCCGGTGACCATATCGCTCAATGGCAACCTGCCCTGGGTTTTCAGGGCAGCAGCAACGTCCACATTCAAACAGCCTGTATCTTTGCCGGTAGAACAGCCTATTGAAACTAATAATAAAATGAGTAGCCAAGAATGCCATCCGTTTTGAGCGGATCTTCCGACAGAGTTTTTGTTGGTCATTGGTTTTTTGTTGGGTTTTGGATTTACTAATGCAATATTACCTAATAATCAGTTCATAAGTAAAATACAGCGGTAGAAATTCGAGCTTCTGCTCGGGCAGGGATGAAAAATTTGCACTTGATAAAACCAGGCCATTTGGGCAGTTTGGATAGGTTTTCAAGAAAAGGTGTAAGCTTTTAAGTTTGCCGGAAGGCCCACTTTTTACTTCAATGGGGAAAATTTTACCATTGGTTTCAATGAGATAATCAACCTCGGCCTGACTGCGTTTCGCTTCGCGTGACCAGTAGTAAAGACCCTGACCTGCGGAAAGGAATTCTTGCCCAACAAATTGCTCAGCAAGTGATCCCCGGTATAGGGTTGACAAATCTTCTGAAACATCCGGAACATCTGCGGGGAGATTGTTCAATGATCTCATCAGTCCAATGTCTGCGACAAGAGTCTTGAATGTTTTACCGGAGGCATTTGCCCCAAATGGTAATCCTGCACCTGAACTGGCACTAACCCTGTAAAAGACCCGAGCTGAACTTAACAGATCGTATGATTTTTTAATCGTAGGAGTAGTGAAGTCTTCTGCAAGATGCGCATAAATAGTTTGTTGTCCCACCTTGGTCGCAACTGTCGTGAGAACGCTGTTCAAACATCTTTTATCCGAATGAGGTGCGTATTTGGAAAAATCCTGACGGAAGGCATGTGCCAGGTCGGATTGGACTGCAAAAGCTGCTGTAATACTCACTGTTTCACGAAGGTGCCGGTACGATTGGTATTTTGTCCGGTTAACTTCAGTAGGTACTTGCCGGCTGGCAAAGTGGATATATCTATTTGATTTCCTTTGATTGAGCGGAGATCCAGGACGCAAGAGCCGGTCAGACTGTAAATTTCCACTGCTAAAATCTTAAAGGGTTCGGTTATATCCAGGCAAAGCAGATCATGTGCCGGATTTGGATACAGTTTCATTTCCGGGATGGAATTCACGTGACCTTCTATTCCTGATGTTTCAAGGAAAAGCCACAGAAAGGCTTCCTTGAATTCCGTTCTCCAGAAAAGTTCATTATGCTGGGCTCCTGTAACCACTTTGGATCTTATTTCACTATCGGAAAAGCCGTATTTGTGAAGGGAATCTTCCATGGCCAGCATATCCGGAACCATCGAACCACCCTCTTCAGTTCCCACAATCTGGTATGCCTTCATAGGGTGAACTTTGGTCGCATTTCTGGTAAATGACCAGATGGAACTGGAGAACCAGTAGGATGGTGAAAAAATTCCTGCTTTTCCAAATACCTCAGGGTGACTGAAGGCTCCATACATGGAAATCAGTCCACCCATGGAACTGCCCATAATACCTGTTGATTCGCGGTCTCTGCGTGTCCGGTAAGCCGAATCAACGTAGGGTTTGAGTGTATTTACGATAAAATCGATGTATTTATCCCCCTCACCACCACCATAATTGCTGTTCGTCCAGGGGGAATATTCATTCATGCGATGGGTGCCACCATTATCGATAGCCACCACGATGGGGACCTCATGACCCAGTGCGGCGAGATCGTTGAGGCTTTCATCGACATTCCACTCTCCGGCGAATGAGGTATAGGAATCAAATACATTTTGTCCGTCATGCAGGTATAACACCGGATAGGATTTTCCGGAAGTTTCGTAATCAGGAGGCAGATATAGCCAGATTCTTCTTGTCCGTCCCAGTTGTGGCATCAGAAAATTTTCTGAAATCCGGGTTACATTTTTTGCCGCAGTGGTGGTTTCGCCACCGCCATGATCCGCCCAATTGGCAATAGTTATCCGAATGGTATCGGGAGTGCTGAAAGTATACACGCGGTTAACAATCTCCTCGCCTCCGACCCCTTTTTCCACTGTGGCCCAGCTTCCGCGTGTGAATTTATATAGCATGGATGTTCCTGAATTTTTGGCAGGTAAGGTGATGAACCAGATACCGTTCTGGTTTTTCTGAAGCGCCTGGACTGAATTGCCTGGATTCCATCCGTTAAAATCGCCGGCGATATAGACGGGCCCGGCTGCTGGCGTATAACTTGGGATCGATTCTAAAAGAAATGTCACCTGCGACCAAGCCGGCAGCGCCATTACCAGCAAAAGGACAATCAATAAGGGTGATTTTTTCATGATAATATTTATTGGGCTCGATTTTAAACTCCTCAACTCCTCAACTCCTCAACTTCTAAACTTCTTTACGTTTTTAACGTCTCTGTAATGGCGCTTTTGTATGTTTCCGATACAGGAAGGCGAATAGGGACGCTTGCCAGCAATTCGATAACCATTCCTGTTTTTGTCTTCTTGGCCAGCCTGATTCGGGTCAGATTAACCATGTAGGAACGGTGGCACCTGACTACCGGATATCCGGCCAGCTGATCTTCCATGCGTTTCATACTGTTACGCAAGAGCAATCGGTCCGGATGATTGTGATCGAGATAATGAATCGTCACGTAGTTCTCGCTTGCCTCGATATAGAGCAGGTCATCCAAAC
>JBBQOG010000071.1:0-10986 GCA_038330665.1 Bacteroidales bacterium | reverse complement strand
TTATTGGAAGGATTTGAGGATACCTGGTCGGACTGGACCGCGCAAACACAAAAAGAATACACCAACCTCCCTAAAGGGAAATATATATTTCATGTAAGGGCAAGGAATATTTATGGGATCACTGCTCAGGAAGCCTCCTTCCCATTCACTATTCTCTCCCCCTGGTATACCACAGCCTGGGCTTTCGCCCTCTATTTCATTCTTGCAGCGGCGCTGATATCCATGATCGTGATCATCCGAAACCGGCAACTACTGAAGGAAAAGCGAATTCTGGAACAGAGGATCGCCGACCGGACAGCCGAAGTGGTACAACAAAAAGAAGAGATTGAAAAGCAATCCGGAGAACTCGCCAGTAAGAATGATGAGCTCGAGAAAATCAACAATACGGTTAAAGCCATCAATCAGGAGATCAAATTCGAGAACCTGCTCCAGTCGCTGATGGAAAAGATCAGGGTCATCAAGTCGGTCGAAAAATCGACTGCACTGGTTTTCGACAAAAGAGATAATTTGTTCAAATTCAAGGCATCCTTTGGCTGGGATCTGGAACAGCTATCGAAAGTACAGTTTACGCTGGAAGAAGCAGAACAGCGATATCTCACGGAATCACAGGAGATTTTTGAAGACATCTTCCTCAGGACCAATTTCGGTTCCTGGCATTTCCTTCCGGGATTAGAATCGATCATGTTACCTAAAACGATGATTGTTTTGATCGTCAGGGTGGAAAACAAGGTTGAAGCCTTTCTGATCCTGCAAAACATTGTTAAGGATAACGCCTTTGAGGCCAAAGATCTCAGTTTTATTAAAAACGCCAAGGAGCACATCATATCAGCCTTTATCCGTACCCGGATAATGGAGGACCTGCAATCGACACTGCAAAACCTTAAAGAGGCACAGGATCAACTGGTACAATCTGAAAAACTGGCCTCTCTGGGTGCATTGATCGCAGGGATCGCGCATGAAATCCAGAACCCGCTGAATTTTGTCAACAATTTCTCTGCTTTATCAGCGGATCTGGCCAGTGAGCTGCTGGAGACCCTGGAAAGCGCCAAAGACCTCCTTTCAAAGGATACTTATGCCGATATCGAGGAATTAGCTGAGATGATCAAGGGTAATGTCACCAAAATCAGTGAGCACGGCAAACGGGCCGAAAGCATCGTTAAAGGGATGCTCCAGCATTCCCGAACTAAAGCCGGTGAATATGAGCAGGTGGTCATCAACAACATGGTTTCCGAGTACGTTAATCTGGCCTATCACGGAATGCGTGCCAAGGATAAGGATTTCAACACCAGCATTACCACGAACCTCGATCCCTCAGTGGATAAGGCCGATATCATGCCACAGGATCTAAGTCGCGTGATACTCAATATCGTGAATAATTCCTGCTATGCACTGGATGAAAAAATCAAAAAGAACCTTCCTGGGTTCCATCCGGAAGTGGTGGTCAGCACAAAAAAAATAAAGGACAAAATCGAAATCCGGATCCGGGATAACGGAACAGGAATCCCAGCGTCCATCAGGGAAAAGATTTTCAACCCTTTCTTTACCACCAAACCAACCGGACAGGGCACCGGATTGGGTCTTTCGCTGAGTTATGACATTGTTACCCAAATACATAAAGGTAAACTTGAAGTAGAATCCGGGGAGGGTGAATTTACCGAATTCATCATCACTATTCCTGAAAAACAGTCCTGATGAAGATAGTCCTTCCTCCTATGAAAAAACATTTCTACCTGATTCTGACCGGCCTGCTGTTACTATCCCCGCTTACGGGTCAGAACGTATTCAAGATCAATCAGTACAACATTTATTACAATCATACCTTTATGCCGGTGGGCACCCTGTTTGCGAACCATCAGTTCAGCAGCAAATGGAGTATTGCCAGCTATTTTTACGTGAATGCCACTGCTGTGAAAGCGGAGGACGTTGGAAGCAATAAGGATAAGCCCAGCTGGGGCGAAGGGTTGGCAGGACCGACCTTTACACCGGTGCCGGGTTTTACTATTGGCATTCTTGGCGGATTTCAATCCAACGAAGGCCAGGCATTTCGGATCTCTCCGATCATTCTGATCAACAAGAACCGTTTCTCGCTTTTCGGTGCATTCGAATTTGGGGGTGCGCGTACACGATGGGATGCAATGGGCTTTTATTCGATTAAATCGCTAAAACTCGGCGCCGAGCTCATCCGATATTACACGATGTATGCGGCAGGTCCGCGAGTGGAATTCTCCTTTATCAAAAAGCAGCCTGTTACTGTTTTTTACAGCGCCCTGTGGGATTGGAAGGGGACTAAGCTGGCTTCGATGTTCGGGATATATTCGAGTTTTGCCGGTGTCAGGCAGGCAGATTGATCCGTAGCACGATGAACGGCACCATTTATTCGTGGATATTGTTTCTCCTGATGATTCTCTGGACTCCGTTAATGGGCCAGACCAAAGGGATAAACCGTGAAAAATTCCGGATACATATTGCTGAAACCGCTGAAGAAATCAAGGTGGATGGGATACTGGATGAGACCGGCTGGTTACAGGCAGGCCGGGCAGATCATTTCCAGCGCGTATTGCCAACGGATACCGGATATGCGCGCGCTCAAACCGTGGTCAGGCTAACGTATGACAAAAACACGCTGTTCGTCGGGATCATTTGTTATGATCCCACGCCGGGAAAACGTCCGGTTGAATCGTTAAGACGGGATTTTGCATTTCCCAAGAATGACAACTTCATTGTTTTTATTGACACCTATAATGATCAGACCAATGGTTTTGCTTTCGGAGTATCTCCGGCCGGGGCCCAATGGGATGGAATTCAGGCCAATGGGGGTTCAGTCAACCTCGATTGGGACATCAAATGGAAATCGGCAGTTAAAAATTATGATGACCGGTGGGTGGCGGAATTTGCCATTCCCTTCAGAAGCCTCCGATATATTGGCGGTGCCGGAGAATGGGGAATTAATTTCAGCCGGCAGGATCTCAAAACGAATGAAAAATCGAGCTGGGCACCCATGCCCCGGCAATTCGCCACAGCCACGCTGGCCTTTACCGGTTCGTTAGTCTGGGACAAACCCCTGCCCTCCTCCGGTACCCGATTCTCGCTGATCCCCTATATGTCAGGCAAAGTGACCAAGGAATACCAATCAGAAGAGGAGTTTCAGCCGGGTGCAACCGCAGGGATCGATGCAAAAGTGATGTTGTCGACTTCCATGAACCTCGATCTGACCGTTAACCCCGATTATTCCCAGGTTGAAGTCGATAAACAGCAAACCAATCTCGACCGTTTTGAACTTTTCTTTCCTGAGAAACGACAGTTTTACCTCGAAAACAGTGATTTGTTTGCCAACCTCGGGACCGATAACCTTCGTCCTTTCTTCTCGCGCCGGATCGGGTTGACTTCGCCCGTTCAGGGAGGGGCTCGCCTCAGCGGTAAAATCGGCAGTAAATGGAGAATTGGGCTCATGGACTTGCAAACCGGTCCCCGCGACAGCACTCCATCAGCCAATTTTGCTGTGGCAGCTATCCAGCGCAAGGTGTTTCAACGGTCCAGCCTGTCGGCTTTCCTCATAAACAAGCAAGTGTTTACCGCCAAGGATACGGATTCGGTTTCCGATAATCGGTATAACCGGGTTGCCGGTGTGGAGTTTAACCTGGCCAGTGCGAACAACCGGTGGACAGGCAAAACCCTTTATCACCAGTCTTTTTATCCCGGAGCATCCGGGAATGCAGCGGTAATGGCCGCCAATGTGACCTATGCAACCCAATATTTAGCCGCCACATTAAACCAGTCGTGGGTAGGAGCGGATTATCTGGCCGAAGTCGGGTATATCCGTCGAAAGGGATATTATGAAGTTAACCCTGTAATACAATACCGGTTTTTCCCTTCTTCAAGCAAAATAGCCAATCACGGTCCGGGAATAAAACTCGACCTCCTTTTCAACCCCTCATTGGAACTCACCGACCAGGATATTCAGCTGCTGTATCAGGTTGAATGGCTCAATAAAAGTATTTTACAGTTTGATTTAAAGAATACTTACCTCCAATTGCAGTCGCCTTTTGATCCCACCCATTCAGGAGGGATTCCGCTGGATACTTTCGCTCAATTCAATTGGCAGGAAATTGGGGCCTCCTTTGTTTCAGACATCAGAAAACCGATTAATTACCTAATAAGCAGTCGGTACGGCGGGTATTACAATGGAACGAGGTTTACGGTGAACGGGGAATTATACTGCCGGATTCAACCCTATGCAAGCCTGGCGGTAGTATCCTCCTACAATTACATCAATATGCCGGAACCATACAGCAGTGCAAAATTTGTGCTGGTCGGTCCCCGTCTGGATATCACCCTGACGAACAAGATATTCTTTACAGGACTGATTCAATACAACAACCAGATAAACAATATCAATCTAAATTTCCGCTTTCAGTGGCGCTTTGCGCCGGTATCGGACCTTTTTATTGTGTACACGGAAAATGAGTTCACCGGCGATTTTCGTGTCAAAAACCGCGGCGTGGTAGTAAAATTGTCCTACTGGTTTAACTGATAGAAACTTTCGCCGGGAAAAATCCTCTCAACCCGCTCTCAATAATAGTTTCTGCCCAGGAAAAGTCCTCCACCGGCAACCAGGGATGAAATGATACAACCAAAAATGGAAGCCCGAACCTGTTGCTTATCCTCCTTGTTGGTCACAAAAACGATCAGCACTCCAAGAACCCCGAGTCCGCAGCCCCAGCAGAATCCAGGAATTCCCAACGTTTTTTCGTTGACCAGGTTGAGCCCGCTGACGCCACCCAATCCGCTAAAATTTGGATCTGCGGATTGTTTCTGCATCAGTTGATCGAGTGTAATGCCTGTATTACCCGATACATAAACTTCCAATTGGTCCAGTTGAGTCATTTGGTTATTCAGAGCCACTACATCATACCGGAACAAATCACTGCTACTGCCCATGCTGCTGGTAAAGCTCAGCAGAATCAACGCAACCGAGAGAAATAATAGTCTTTTCATGATATTTGATTTGGGTTTGGATCGAACCTGAGTACTTCCCTTACGTTTTAAGAATTAGCATTACTATTTGACGAAATATACGGAATAAAATTTAGAAATCCTTGAATCGGACCTTCTCTCAGAAGCTCACCTGGCAATCCCGTAAGATCTCAAAATCAAATAACTATTTCGCTTTCCCTTGATTTCAATAAAAACAATCACCGGATTACATTCAAAAGTAATTTCTTTACCTACCATTCCTTGTTTTATTAACCGTTGAAGCGGGTAAGCAGAAAAATCGGTTAAAGCTTGCGACCTGACCAGGTTCCGACCTGGGTTCCGCCATTCATATATTTGCCACCCATGGTTTTACCATCGGAGCCAATCGTTCCGATAAACTTTGTGGCTTCATTCCAATTCAATGATACGCTGTCATTTCTGACCCAACTGGTAGACATCACTTCAATAGATCCCGTAAACCCCATCCCCTGATCATAGGCAAAGCTGCCGGTCAGGGAATTATCTTCATGCTGGGTGAGATTCATTGTCCCGGTAATGGCACCTCCAAATTCCCCGGAAAACCTGATCGTCTTAAACCAGAATCCCGACAGGTTTTGGTTCACCCTAATCGTTTTTGACAGGCTATGGGTACCCCCGCCTCCGGTTGCCACCAGCGAAATGGTAAATTCACCCGCTGAGGTGTAAGTATGCTTCGGATTTTCATCGGTTGAAGTCTTGGAATCCCCGAAATCCCAAAGATATTCTTTGGCACTGGTGGATTGGTTGGTAAACGTGATGACCTCGTCCATTTTAAATATTTCCTTGTCCATGGTGAAGAGGGCTACCGGCTCCTTCTGGCAGCTGGTGATCAAAAGCATACAGGAAAACGTGCACAATACTAAAAAAGTCCTTTTCATGATCTGGTTATTTGGTGAATGAACCTTAAAGATAAATGTTTCCCAAACGCTCCACAACCCGAACATCAATTAATACAACGCAATCCGGCCATCTATTTTCACAAGCCGGCTAAAAAACCAGTCTCAGCCGGAGTCATCTTAACACCTGGCGCAGGGTCCAACTCTGCCTGCTCCCTATCGGATTCAATGGTCTGGTAAGTTTATAGACCGGTTTTGGTACTTTTGCCATCGATTAACTTAACTTAAACAACATGAAGAAAATTACAAGGATTGCATTAGTGCTACTCGCCCTTGCAATCAATGGTTTCCCTCAGACCGTACCAACCGCTCTTAACCCAGACTCAAAGGAGCAAAAGATCAGCTCGAAAATTGGCATCATCATTTATTCCAATGATCCGGAAACCCTATGGAACGCTTTCCGGTTCGCCAACTTTGCCTGCCAGAAAGGGGATAGTGTATCCATTTTCCTGCTCGGGAAGGGTGTTGAAGCCCAAACTCGAAAAGATAAGGAATTTGACGTTAAAGGAATGATGGAAACCTATGTAAGCAACGGTGGAAAAATATTTGCCTGTGGAACCTGCCTGATATCTCGAAAATCCGGAGGAACTGAACTTTGCCCGATATCCACGATGGCTGACATGCATGACATCGTAAAACGATCTGATAAGCTCTTAACTTTTTGATGAATGAAACTACTGATAATTATCAATGATGCTCCTTATGGAACCCCTTTTTTAAAGCTATATGAAATACAATGGAATTTTCTTACTATGTTTTACTATAGGTTGTTCATCCGATCTGGAAATTAATAGCGGTCATCCGTCGGTACCAGTGGTATATAGCATTATCAATCCTTATGACACGGTTCACTATGTCAGGGTGCAGAAAACCTTCATTATAAACAAAAAAGAGGACTGGGCTACCCTAAATCCCGACTCCCTTCAGTTTCGGGATGTTGATGTTTTCCTGTACGGGAAAGCCGGTGACTCAATAAATTGGGCTGAGCAATTCAGTGAAACTACAATCATCAAGGACGAGGGATTTTTTCCAGATGGGAATTACCAGGCTTTTATTCTTAACCACCGGTTGCCGATTGTGTTATCTAAACCTGATCGGTATTACTACGGAACTCCAGACATCGATAGCCTGATCTTGGAGGTCAGAATTCATGACATTGATGTGATCACCAGGGCTTGCGTTAAGGTATTATTGCCTTCGAAGATTTATAACTATAAAAGCAGGTATGTATTATATTTGTATGGGAGTTATCCATCTGTCTACGCTATCAGCCCGCCTGGAGAAGAAAATTCAGGTTCCCTGCTTTATCAGCAAATTGATTTCCGTGTTCATTATAAGGATTATTACAAGAATACTTCAGCCATAAAGGAAGTATCCTGGATGGCAAATACGGGATGGGATGGAACGGCGTATTTCATGAGCCCAACCCGCTTTTTTAATCCACTTAAAGTGCTTCTCCCAAAAAACGATTCCATTATTTCACGAAGATTGGATAGTATTGATATTGCGCTTCTTCGACCCTCCAACTTCTTCAATTTCTACTGGACTGTCCAAAAATATTGGGAAGACTCAGATAGGCCGCCTTATACAAATTTTGATAACTCCTATGGTATGTTTTTTACTATAACTAGAGATGCCTGGACCGGATTAACACTAAATTGGGATGCTATGGATTCCTTATGCAGTGGATTTTTTAATAAGGAGATGAAATTCAGAAAATATTAGGCATTGATAGTAGGCATATTCCAACATTGACAGGACGATTCGAGCCGGTTAAATTCCACTCCTGCTATTCGGGCTCCTCGATATTCGTGGTAAAGATCAGCGGCTTGTTGTCCTTGTACAGCTGGTCATTCACCTTGAAGTGCAGATGCGCCTCCTTAACCACCTGCACTTCCAGCCCGTCATGGCCCCTCCAACCTTGCCAGCTCAAGATTATGCGCTCCGCAGTCCTTACAGGTCCTTTTTACCAGTCCCTTATCATTATCCCATGGATTTGTCGGATTGGAGGTTGATAAGAGGATCTTTTTGGTGAAGACCGCCCTCCTATCCTCTTGAGTATCCACCTGACTATTCTCAGGTGGAATTTCAAACGATGTTTGAACGATGTTTGCGCGATGTTTTGCGCTTTTTGTGCTTTTTTCGCTTTTTTGCTCTTGCCTGATTATCAGGTCTTTTGCACTTTTTTGATCGTTACTTTTACTCGATTTGTGATCCCGGCGGGATTTATCCGCGAGATTACATTTGCCCAATTTTATTGACTTTCAGAGATTCTCCGCTTTTCAAAAAGCGGCGCCAGAGCGGCGATAATTATACTTTTGTTTGTTGTTTTATGAATGAAAACTGGATACTTTGTCTCATGAAGCCTGATTATCAGTTAACTCAGCCATTTTCTGATTTACCAGAGCCTCGATCGACATAAATTCTTCAGATAGGCCACAAACCGACAATTCGCTAATTCGTTTGTATTCAATTTCTATCGCTATGGAATCCTCAGGAGCTCACACATCTTTTCCGCCAGCTCAAAGTCGATGCTTTTCCGAGCCTCAAGGGAGTCAATATTCTGCGGGCTACATCCCAGCATTCTGGCCAACGCAGACTTACTCAGGTTGAGATGTATTCACACCAGTGAATATAACTTCCAAAAAGCAACCAGGAGTCCGAACGTCAACTTTGCTTATCTTTGATACCATGAAAGTTTACACGGACACATCGGTTATTGGCGGTTGCTTTGATACAGAATTCAAGGAATGGAGCAATGCTTTGTTTCAGGAATTCGTTACCGGATCAAAGCAAATTATGCTTTCCGACTTAACACTTCAGGAACTTGAACTGGCTAGGCCGGAGGTTAGGAATAAGGTTTTGGAAATCCCCGAACAGCACAGATTTGGGATTGCAATCAGTGATGAGGTGATTCGTCTGGCAGAAACCTACATCAGTGAAGGGGCGCTGACAAACAAGAGCTATAGCGATGCTTTACACATTGCTTTGGCAACATTGAATAATTCGGATGTTTTGGCAAGCTGGAATTTTAAACATATTGTTAACCTTGACCGTATACGTCTTTACAACTCAATCAACCTGCGGCTCGGTTACCGGATGATTGAAATTAGAACACCGAGAGAAATTATAAAATTGAATGACGATGAAAACGAATAAGCAATATGACGCTGTTAAAGCCATGCGGGAAATAAGGGAAAAATTAAGTGAGAAGTATTGGAAGCATCCCGACCTTTTAAAGCAGGAGATGGAGGCAATACGGAAAAAGTATGGCCTTAAAGTTGCAGCTCCAAAAGTTGATTAACCGGGCAGGCCTGTAGGATTGCCTTCACTAGGTGGCAATAAGTTCAATCACAAGTATATGCATAGCCTGCATGGTTAAAGAATTGAAAGAATGCCTGATCAAAGATTTGCAATAGAACTATCCAAGCGGTTTCTGTCGGAACTTCGCTCTCAGGGTTACGCACCGATTAAAGCTTACCTGTTTGGTTCTTTTGCTAAAAATAAACAGCAGGACTATTCGGATATTGACCTGGCTGTATGGGATTCCAACTTTTCGGGATGTGCGGCTGTTGATTACGAAGGTTTTAAAACCCTACTGGTCAGGTTTCCACGGATTGAACTGCATACATTCAGTCCGGATGATGATGATAATCCGTTTATCTCAGAAATCGAGAGAGATGGGATTGACCTCTTAGCCTGACGAATGACAGCTTTTTACTAATAACATTGGTAAATTTGAAAAGAGAATGATATGATTGTCGAAAGGACAAAAGATGAGAATATAGTTAGTCTCCCAGCGTATGTAGGCTTGAGTGAACTTCAAAATATGCTTGATTATTTACAACACAAGGAATTGACGGCTCAATCGACCGCAAAACAGTCAGATGTTGAGTGGTTTTCAAAAGCAGTTAATATATCTGTCTGGACTAAAATAAAGGCCCGCCTTGCATTAAAATGAAAGCTATTTTACTCTCTCTATGAAACCTTACCAAACCTTGCGCATCCTTTCATTTTCTTGCCTTGCCCTTCTTTTAATTCCTTTTCAACCAGTTCTCGCCCAGACCGGGGCAAAGTACCAGCTTAAAATCCGCTCCCTTTTGGATAAAACCGGGGAAATCCGCTTGAGTGAATTATGCACCGATGTTGGTTTCGTAGCCCTCCAGCCGAATAACGAGTGGTTTTTTCCGGGATATTCTATCTCAAGTAAGGTCCTGAATAATTACGTGTTATATGTCGATTCCCGTAAACCAGAACAGGGGATGGTCGTGTTTAAGAAATCCGGCGAGTTTGTGATGAAGCTTTCCAAGCGTGGAAAGGGACCGGGCGAATACAACGGAATTGAGGATTTCGGCATGGATCCGGCCGAGAAGAAGTTGTGGGTACTGGAGGGATACAAGGCAACACTCCATTGGTATGACCTTCAGGGCAAATGGCTGGAATCCATAAAATTGCCTACAGATGTGACACATGTCAGGATACTTGAGAACGGGGATATCCTGGCTCAGAACGCGCGTTGGGAGCCTGATGCTTATGATGCGACCCGTCTTTTCCTGACTGATAAAACGGGCAAGTTTATCAGGTCGGTGTGGAATAAGCCCAAAAGTGTACCCGACTATTCCAATTTTCTGGACCCGGACTGGCTTTTTGAGTCTGGCAAGGAACTGTATTACAGGGACAACCCAAATTCCGACACGCTTTACAAACTGGATCAGCAATACAAACCGGTACCTTTTCTGATCGCAGACCCTGGGAATTTGAAGCTTACTGAGAAAATGCTGGATGATATGAACTCCAGCCAGGAATGGAAAAATTACTGGAGATTGCATAGCATCTATTTCTTTAAGGATCATTTCCTCGTGCAGGGAACATACAAAAAGTCACAAGAAATCTGGCTGGATAATTCATCTGCAGCCGGGGTTTGCTCCGACAAGGTGACCGATGACCTGCTGGGAATGAGATCATGGTTTCAGGGACGTTCGATTAAATCCGATTATTTATACGGTACGATATACGTGCCTGTCTTGAAGGATCATTTGGATAAACTGTTTGTAAACGATAAACCCCTCAAAAAGGA
>JBBQOG010000070.1:0-11077 GCA_038330665.1 Bacteroidales bacterium | reverse complement strand
GCATTAAAGACGGCGGCATCGTTCCGTTAGGCAAATACCACCAGAGCATGATTTTCTGGCAGTTGGAGGCGATCGCCCGGAAGTATGGATTCAAGCTCGAGGACCCGATTTGCGACCTGCCTGACGAGGCGTTGCAGATCATATTACTCGGATCAGACGAATCCTTTAAACTGGAAAATACACCTCTGGGCTTATCTTCAAACTACTTTCTCAGCTTTGAAGGAATTGTGACCTATATCAGTCAGCAAAAAGACGAATCCACTTCGAAAAAGGCACAGAAATGGGCGGATCAGTTTATCCGGACCGGAGCCTGCAGTGAATGTCAGGGCACCCGGCTTAAAAAGGAGAGCCTTTATTTCCGCATCGACAATAAAAATATCGCGGAATTGGCAGAAATGGACATTTCTCAGTTGCTGCAATGGCTGGAAGGCATTGAATCGAGATTGTCCCACACACAGCAGCAGATTGCCAGGGATGTGCTCAAAGAGATCAGGGCCCGTTTGCGGTTCCTGCTCGATGTGGGCCTGAACTACCTTTCGCTGAACCGGGCCACCCGGAGTTTATCCGGGGGAGAAGGACAGCGAATCCGGTTGGCCACACAGATCGGATCGCAGCTGGTGAATGTTCTGTATATCCTTGATGAGCCCAGCATAGGCTTGCATCACCGCGATAATATCCAGCTGATCGGGGCATTGAAACAATTGAGAGATATTGGGAATTCAGTCATTGTGGTTGAACATGATGAAGATATGATCCTGTCTGCCGACTATGTAATTGACATGGGTCCGCATGCCGGCCGTCACGGGGGCATGGTGGTTGCCACCGGCAGCCCTTCAGAGATTATGAAGGCTGATTCGCTGACAGGGGCTTACCTGCGGCGTGAAAAAAGGATTGAGATTCCCCCCGAACGCCGGAAACCGAAAGGTCAGGAGATTCTGC
The DNA here is from genome assembly GCA_038330665.1 of Bacteroidales bacterium. Classification (GTDB taxonomy): domain Bacteria; phylum Bacteroidota; class Bacteroidia; order Bacteroidales; family UBA12481; genus UBA12481. The sequence continues at coordinate 10,138 of JBBQOG010000070.1, read as the reverse complement.
TGAAAGGTGCAACCGGCCATAATCTTAAGAACGTGGATATCCGTATTCCGCTCGGGCAGTTTATTTGCGTGACCGGCGTTTCGGGCAGCGGCAAATCGTCATTGATCAATGAAACCCTTCATCCCATATTGAGCCAGGCTTTTTATAATTCCGTGCAGGATCCCCTGCCCTACCAATCAATCAGTGGAATCGATCTGATCGACAAGGTAATTGTGGTGGATCAGTCACCGATCGGTCGCACCCCGCGGTCGAATCCGGCCACTTATACCGGTGTTTTCGGAGAGATCAGGTCCCTGATGGCCAAGCTGCCGGAATCGCAGGTGAGGGGATATGAGCCGGGAAGGTTTTCCTTTAACGTAAAGGGGGGCCGTTGTGAGATCTGCCAGGGCGCGGGGATGAAAACCATTGAAATGAATTTTCTGCCTGATGTTTATGTTCACTGCGAAGCCTGCAACGGCAAGAGGTACAACAGAGAAACCCTGGAAGTCCGATACAAGGGCAAATCCATTTCCGATATTCTCGACATGACTATCAGTCAGGCCATCGAGTTTTTCGAAAATTCACCAAATATTGCCAGGGCATTGAGAACGCTTAAGGATGTTGGCCTAGGATATATTACTCTCGGTCAATCGTCCACCACCCTTTCCGGCGGGGAATCGCAGCGGGTCAAGCTCGCCAATGAGCTGGCCAAAAAAGATACCGGGCGAACAATGTACATCCTTGACGAACCCACCACAGGACTCCACTTTGAAGATATCAGGGTATTATTGTCCGTGCTGAACACACTGGTTGAGAAGGGCAATACCGTGATAGTCATTGAACATAATATGGAGGTAATCAAGGTGGCGGACTATATTATCGACCTCGGACCCGAAGGGGGGCTGGCCGGCGGAAATATTGTGGCACAGGGCAAACCCGAGGAAATCATACTTTCTCCGGAATCCTATACCGGGAAATTTCTAAAAGAAGTACTATTTTCACCAGACATTCAATAAATCTGATATGACTCAAGATGATCTGATCCGGGATGCTTTTAAAAACAAGTCCTGGAATGATTTAAAAACGGAAAACTCCTGGCAGATATTCAAGGTAATGGCCGAATTTGTCTATGGTTTTGAAAAGCTTGGCAAGCTTGGCCCCAGTGTGGCGGTTTTTGGTTCCGCCCGCACCAAACCTGACAGTAAATACTATCAGATTGCGGAGGACATCGGATTCCGCCTGACTCAACTCGGTTACGGGGTGATTACCGGTGGCGGCCCGGGAATCATGGAGGCTGCCAACAAAGGCGCACAGCGTGGAAAAGGAAAGTCGATCGGAATCAACATCGACCTGCCCAATGAGCAGAATCACAATACTTATATTGATAATGACAAGCTGATCAATTTTGATTATTTCTTTGTGCGCAAAACCATGTTCATGCGCTACTCGCAAGGATTTATTGTGCTTCCCGGCGGGTTTGGGACTTTCGATGAGCTGTTTGAGGCACTAACACTCATCCAGACCGGCAAGATCGGCAAGTTTCCGATTGTGATGGTGAGCAAGGAATATTGGGGTGGATTGATAAAATGGATTAAAGAGGTGATGCACTCAAAGGAACATAACGTAGCGATTACCGATTTTGACCTGTTTCATCTGGTTGATACCGCAGAGGAAGCCGTAAAAGTCATCGACGATTTCTATGAGCAGTTCCTGCTCAGCCCGAACTTTTAAGAAGTTTAGGAGGTTAGGAGGTTAGGATAAGGTCCAGTTTTTCATTTAAGGGAAGTTCACCGGGTATCCAGTGAACAGGTATTCCACGTCGTTCCATGCCCCTGAACCAGGTCATCTGACGTTTCGCAAATTGATGAATCGCGGTATTCAAGGAATTGAACATTTCTTCATAGGAGATTTTTCCGATACAATAGAGGGTCAGATATTTATATTCGAGTCCATAATACATCAAATCCTCAGGCTTTACCGTTTTCAGCAGGGCTTGAACTTCTTCTATCATACCACTCTCCAGTCGTTGTGATAATCTTTCGGTGATCCTTTTACGCCGGCTTTCTGCATCAAAAAAAAGGATAAAGACCTGCGCCTTCATGGGAAAAACTGACGCTACCGGGTGTTCCCGAAAGGGTGCATTACGGGCAATTTCAAGGGCCCTCAGCAGCCGTTCCCGGTCAGTCGTGTCAGACTGGTTATGCAAGGGAACCATGGATTTCAATAATTCGGTCAACTCCCCATCGGATTGCTTTGCCAGGCTCAACCGGAATTCCGGGTCAACCGGCGCGTCTGGCAGAAAATATCCCTTGAGCACGGATTCGGTGTAAAGCCCGGTTCCTCCGCACAAAAGAGGCAATTTGCCACGACTATGGATATCCTGGTATACAGTTTGAAAATCCCGCTGGAAATCATACAGAGAGTAACGCTGGCCGGCCGGAAGAATATCGATAAGATGATACGGGACGGTGAAATCGCCAATCCGGTAATCCACCAGGTCCTTCCCTGTGCCCAAATCCATGCCCCGATAAACCTGCCTCGAATCTGCACTGATAATCTCTCCACCGAGAACCTTGGCCAGGTGGGCGGCAAGCGTGGGTTTGCCTGCTGCCGTATGGCCGGCAAGCACCAGAAGATCCGTTCCTATAGGCATAGCGTCGTTCATAAGCAATAAAAGTAGTACTTTTGTGCCAAGTTTTCAGAATGGCCAACAAGATCAGCATAAGCAACAAGCAGGTTTACAGGGAATACGATATCCTTGAAAAATTTACAGCCGGCATTGTCCTGTACGGAACCGAGATTAAATCGATCCGCCAGGGTAAGGCCAGCCTGTCAGATTCCTGGTGCACCTTCATCAATGGTGAATTATATGCCACAGGTTTGCAGATTGCTGAATATAGTTTTGGCACCCATAACAACCATTTACCCAGGCGCGACAGGAAACTACTGCTGTCGAAGCAGGAGTTACGCAAACTTTCGAGAAAAGTAAAAGAGAAGGGGTTCACCATTGTGACGATCGAACTATTCCTCAATGATGCCGGCCTTGCCAAACTGGAGATCGGCCTGGCCCGCGGGAAGGCTATCCATGATAAGCGCGAGGACCTGAAGAAGAAGGATACGGATCGGGAGATGGCCAGGCAATTCAAGAAGTAGTGGCCGAACAAAGGTTTAATCAGTATGATTTATACGGAACATGCAAACGGGTGATCGTTCCCGTACCCAAGGTACTGGTTACCGTAATATCAATGTCCATCCGGTCGCACAGCTTTTTCACTACCGCCATGCTCATGCCCCGGACTTTCATTTTCTTACCCAGGTCCACTTCTGAAGGGGGAAACATGGTAAAAAGATTCTCCAGCGTTTCCCTGTCGATCCCGCAACCGGTATCCTGAATCTCGATCAGATAGGATGAATGCTCATGCGGTATCACAGAAAGGGTGATCCCTCCTTCTTTAGTGAAGCGTAAACTATTTTCCATCAGAATTCTGATCACATGAAAAAGTCGTCCCTTATCGGCAAAAACCTTAGCGGAATGGTCGGTAGGGCCATTGTATTTGAAAACAAGCTGTTTTTTTTCATACAGGTTAGCCATTTCATTGATCTCAATCTTAAGCTCTTCGATCAGTTCCTTTATAAATACAGGTTTATAAAACAGCTGCAAATTTTCGGTTTCCATCTTGGCCAGATCAATCAGGTTCGACATGAGATCGAGCAATTTTCTGGAACTACGGGCAATCATTAAACAATAATTCCTCTGCTCGGCACGCGATACGCGGGGCTCCACCAGCAGATCGGAAAATCCGATGATGGCACTCAAGGGCGTCCGGATATCGTGAGAAAGACCCGATAAATAATTCGGAAAATTATGTTGCGGGTTAACAGCTTCTGATTCAGAAACGTTTCTGATATCTTGTTGATTGTCCATAGGGTGGCAGATTGTATATGCAAGGATAAATTTACATGAGATTTTTGGAACCATGTTAAATTATTTGACCGAAGAGTTAGAATAGATGCTAAATTTATCGGCTTAACCTACATTTCATGACTGAAACCGGAAAAGAGCTTATACACAAATATTTTGATCGGCTGGCAGCGAGCCGCGATAAATGGCGCCACCGAAACCGCTTTTATCACCACACAATTGAGAAACAATACCGGAAAATTATACCCGAAGGATCTACAGTCCTTGAACTCGGCTGCGGGACCGGAGATCTCCTGAACGCGGTAAAACCCAAAACCGGTTATGGGATTGATTTTTCGGAAGGAATGGTTGAAAGAGCCAGGGACAAGTATCCCCATCTGACTTTTTATCATGCCGATGCCGGTTCATTTTCCTGTGACATTCGTTTCGACTATGTGATTATGAGCGATTTACTGAGCTCACTCTGGGACATTCAGGAGGTGATCAGAAATGTCAGGAACCTCATTCATCCCCGAACCAAAATCATCATATCATCCTATAGCTATATCTGGGAACCGGTGCTGAAGTTCGGAGAAATGGTGGGCAAAAAAGCCCGGCAACCTTTACAAAGCTGGTTAACCGTCAATGATATTTCCGGGCTGCTGAACATTGAAGAATTTGAGATCGTGAAGGTCGACCGCAAGCTGCTGCTCCCGGTTTACATTCCGGTTATAAACATGATTATCAATACCTTTCTGGCAAACCTGCCGGGCTTTAACAGTCTGTGCCTGGTGAACATGATCACGGCACGGCCCGTCTTCAGGAAGCAGGAGGAGTTCTCGGTAAGTATCGTGGTGCCGGCCAGAAATGAAAAAGGGAACATTGAGAATGCCATCAGGCGCACCCCGGCTTTCGGGACACACCAGGAATTCATTTTTATCGAAGGATATTCCAGCGACCAAACGTGGGAGGAAATCCTTCGCGTCCGGGAGGCCTATCCGGATAAGGATATCAAAGCCATGAAACAATCCGGAAAAGGAAAGGGAAATGCGGTGCGCGAAGCATTTGAGAAGGCTACCGGGGAGATCCTGATGATTCTGGATGCCGACCTGACTACCCCGCCTGAGGATATGCCCAAGTTTTATGATGCGCTTTCGATGAACCGTGGCGAGTTTATCAATGGTTGCCGACTGGTATATCCTATGGATAAAGAAGCCATGCGGTTTCTGAATTTTCTGGCCAACAAGTTTTTCGGCTGGTTCTTCTCGTATATACTGGGTCAGCGGTTAAAGGATACCCTCTGCGGAACCAAGGTGCTTTTTAAGAAAGACTACGAGCTGATCACAGCGAACCGCCACTATTTCGGGGATTTCGATCCTTTCGGGGATTTTGACCTGATATTCGGGGCCGCCAAACTAAATCTGAAAATTACTGAAGTCATTGTTCGTTACCGCGACCGCGAATACGGATCCACGCAAATCAGCAGGTTCCGGCATGGCCTGTTGCTGATACGGATGAGCTTCTTTGCCGCCAGGAAGATAAAATTCACCCGCTAAAGTCGACTTCCATGAACCTGAACCGATACAGGAAATACCTGATCCTCCTCATTCCGGCCCTTTACCTGGTATGGAGTCTGATCCTTAACCTTCAGGGCGGACCTTTTTCCTTATCCCGCAGCGACCCTGAATATCCCTATCTGTTGAATGGGCTGAACTGCGCGACCCTAAACTTTAATAATATCGGGCATACCGATCACCCGGGCACACCCTTTCAGATGGTAACCGGAGGATTTATCCGGATTACACACCTGCTGATCGGCCAGAAACCCCTTGTGGAAGATGTGCTTTCAAGGCCTGACACCTATCTTGCCATTGCCTCGGTTTTTCTCACATTTCTGACATTCCTGCTTCTTTACTGGCTGGGGACCGTAGCCATGAAAACCAACGGCAGGTTAACCGGGGCGCTTATTCTCCAATCCTCATTATTGCTCGGCAATGTTTTGATTACCCTGCCCCTCCGCTATAATCCCGACCGGATTCTGGTGATGTACAACCTCGTGCTGATCGGGCTCACGATAAAATTACTATTCACCCAAAATTATCCGGTTCAAAAATACGCGATCCTTACCGGCATCCTGATGGGAATCGGATTTGCCACCAAGTTCAATTTCCTTCCGGTGCTTATCCTCCCATTCCTCCTGATACCCGATAGGCGCAACCGGACGATTTACGGGCTGACCGTGATCGGAGCCTTCTTTATCAGTGTACTGCCGATCCTGAATAAATTCAAGGATTTCCGGCGGTTCATCTCCGGTGTGGCCTCGCACGACGGATTGTATGGCGGCGGATCACAACAGATGATCAACTGGAAATCATTCGTGCAAAATTTTATCGATTTATTAATCGCGAATCCGGCATACCTGGTGGTTCTTTTGCTCACCCTTGTCATCTTGATTCTCTATTTTTTTCAGCCCGCGAAGTACCAGGACGATAAGCGCCCGTTCATTGCCCTGATGGGCTTTGTCATCGCCTCAGTGGTCGGATTCATCCTGGTTTCAAAACATTTCAAGATATATTATTTCGCTCCGGTTCTGAGCCTGACTGCATTCGCGTTTTATTTGATCTGGAGGATCCTCGGCAACTACCAGGGACCTTCAAAAATGAGAGGGGTCACCAGGATTTTGAATCACCCCAGCCTGGGAATAGTTTTCCTGGTTCTGTTGACCGGAATCTCACTGATCGGGTTTTCCGCACAGTGCCGATCAAGGGTTGAAACCAGGGACGCAAATCTCCTGACCCGGAAATTTTATGCGGGACAGGTCACAAAAAAAGACCTGATGTTTATAGAACCGACCTGGATGGCCGGCCCCATGGTTGAAAACGCACTGGTTTACGGGATCAGTTATGTGGCCCACAGGCAGCAATTCTATTCCATCTATCAGGAATTATACCCGAATGTGATCACCTGGGAGGGTGCGGATAAAGTTCCAGGCCATTTCCGCACCGCCGAAACGGATCCTGAATCCCTGATTTTTTGTGGGAATGACCTGTACATTTATTCGTCGCCGGGGCGAAATGCCGGCCAACTGATTAACTATCTCGATACGCTGGCCGCAAGATCGGGGACCTATCTGACTAAGGATACCGCTTTTGTCAATCCAAGGAATGAGGAGCGGGTGATCCGGATTCGCAATGCCGAAAATTGGAAAACCCTGAGTGAGATCAAGGCAATCAGGGATCTGACGCCACTTGATGAGGGACAGCCCGCAAGTGATTCCTATTATTTTGGAGATGTTGTTTCCGGGGATTACCTTGAAATTACCCTGCGGATAAAAAACAACGACGATGCGGCCCGCTGCCGGATTATTGCCCGGTCGGTGCAATCGGACCAGGATGGGATTTACTTTGAAGATTCCGGCTCTTTGCAGGATATAGGTCATGGCTGGCAACTCCTCCGGTTACGCGGCAGGGTAAAGGCCTCTCCCCTGGACGGGAATATGCTTTGCCAGGTTTATTACCCGGGTGCGAAGACTATCAGCATACAGGACCTGAACATCCGGCATATGGGACGCAGGTAGAAGATCCATGGTTTTTAAAACGATTTATTCAGAATTATGATCATGATAAAATTTATTTCCAGGTTAAGCCTACTGGTCGGACTGGCCCTGATTTCAATGCAGGTACCCTCCATAGGCAAGGAATCTAAGGTTCTTTGGCAGATCGGTAAAAGTGACCGCAGTACCGCAGAATTTGCCCTGGCGCCAGCGGCGCACAGGCAATTTACCCAGGATGGTTTTTACCTGGTCGGCGCATCGGATCCATCCAAAGACTGGCCCTATGTTCAACCAGGGCCCGGTGATGCATGGGCAGGAAGCAGGCAGCACACCTACCTGATCGCTTTTGGCATGAAGGAAGCTGGAAAAGCCGATTCATGCCAGCTGATCATTGATCTTGCAGATACACAGGACGCGATCCCACCCCGGTTGGATATCAAAATAAATGAACAGATCCAAACTTTTTATATGCCTGTCGGCGGGGGTGACGAATCGATAAACGGGAAGCCGGAAGCCGGAAAGCCCTATCAGATTAAGGTACTATTTGCTGCAAGCGTATTGCATAAGGGAACCAACGAAATATCGATTACTACCAAATCCGGTAGCTGGATCCTGTATGATGCACTGAGGCTGGAAGGTCCGGATTACCTGAAGCCGGCCCCGATGGATACCTTCCTGTCCATTATCAATATTCAGCCGTCGGAGGGGGTTTACGAAACCGGAGGTGGACTGTACCGCGATGTCAGGCTGACCGTCCAGTTTGCAGGGAAACCCTTCACAGGCAAGCTCACTGCTAACAACACCATAAAATCGGATATCTCCGTACAACCAGGCAGCCAGGTTTTTACCGTACGAATTCCGGAGGTATCTCAGCCGGCAGTATTTGATTTTGCCATTACAAAAGACGACAAGCCTGCCGTATCTCAGCACCTGGTAATCAAGCCGGTGCGAAAGATGACTATCTATATCCTTCCCCACTCTCACACGGATATCGGGTATACCGAAATCCAGACTGCCATCGAAGCCAAGCAGGTGCAGAATCTGGTTGACGGAATCAAATATGCCCGGCAGACTGCTGATTATCCTGAAGGAGCGAGATTTGTGTGGAATGTGGAGGTCACCTGGGCGGCAGACCTGTATTTGAATCGTCTGGACGAGCAAGCAAAAAAAGATTTTTTTGAGGCAGCCAGGAATGGACAAATTTCCTTTAATGGAATGTATCTGAATGAATTAACCGGTCTTTGCCGGCCGGAGGAACTTTTGCGCCTTTTCAAATATACCACTGAGCTCGCTAAAAAAACCGGCCAGAAAATCGATGCTGCCATGATCAGCGACGTTCCGGGTTATACCTGGGGAACGGTTACAGCCATGGCGCAGGCGGGCATCCGGTATTTTTCGGTAGCGCCGAATTATTTCGACCGTATTGGCGATATCCTGGTTAAGTGGGAAAACAAGCCTTTCTGGTGGGTCTCCCCTTCAGGAAATGAAAAGGTACTGGTTTGGATCCCACTGAAAGGATATGCCCTGTCGCACATGATTTCAAAGCTGACACCCGAATGGGTAACGGATTACCTCGGCCAGCTTGGTAAAATGAATTATCCTTATGACATCGCACATATCCGTTGGAGCGGACATGGCGACAATGCGGTTCCGGACCCTGCAATTTGTGAATTTGTAAAAGACTGGAATACCAAGTATGCCTGGCCAAAGTTCATGATTTCCTCCACGAGCGAGGCTTTTGGTGCCTTTGAAAAGAAATATGGAAAGCAACTACCATTAGTATCGGGCGACTGGACTCCCTACTGGGAAGATGGAGCCGGTTCTTCGGCACTCGAAACCGGTATGAACCGGAATACTGCCGAACGGTTAAGCCAGGCGGAAGTTTTATGGTCGCTGCAAAAACCATCCGAATTTCCGGTCGGAAAATTTGAGGAAGCCTGGAAAAAGGTTTTGCTCTATTCCGAGCATACCTGGGGCGCCTGGTGTAGCATCAGCGATCCTGAAAACCAGATGACACGGGAACAATGGGATATCAAAAAGGGATACGCCGAAGATGCCGCTTTGCTGACCCATGAACTATTTAACGAAAAGGGTACCGCTGTTCCGTCAGGGAAGATTGACGTGATTAATACCAACAGCTGGTCGCGGAATGAGATGGTGTTTCTTCCCAGAGAACAGAGCTCCGCTGGTGACCGGGTCACTGACCCGGCGGGCAAGATGCTGAATACCCAACGCCTCGCAAGCGGGGAACTGGCTGTTCTGGGAGCGGTGGTGCCAGCCTTTTCCGCCCTAACCCTTTCCGTTCAACCGGGAAAAGCTGTCACAGAGGGATCTGTGAAAGCTGCCGGAAATAAAATCAGCAACAACCTCATTGAATGTGTGATTGATCCGATTAAAGGGGATATCATTTCGCTGGTCGACAAACGCACCGGGAAGGAGCTGATCGACCGGACCGGTGGAAAAGCTGCCAACCAGTACCTTTTCTTTGAAGGCAGGGATGTATCCGGGGTCCAGAGTAATGGAACGGTCACGATTTCGGTCAGGGAAGAGGGTCCGCTGGTAGGTGTGCTCGAAATAGTTTCCGATGCCCCGGGCTGCAACCAATTAAAACGACAGGTCTGGCTTGCCCATGATGCGGATTATCTGGTTATTATCAATATTGTTGATAAGAAACGTGCGCCCATGCCAACCAAGATCGGTGATGG
>JBBQOG010000069.1:0-11118 GCA_038330665.1 Bacteroidales bacterium | reverse complement strand
GCTAATTTATGAACCGTTCCGGATGTTTCATCTAAATTTACGCTCTCCCACAACTTTCCTGTCCAGAATTCGACTGCCAGGGTTCCCGACTTCAATCTGGAAGGAATGCCGAAGGTCCGGCAGCAGGCCACCAAAAATATTTTTCGCGAGTTCTTGTCTGCAAGGCGAAGGTTATACACTCCGACAGGAGTGATCGGGGTGTTGTAGTAATTCTCAACCGTATTGATTTTGATCTCTTTACGCACCCAATCGATCAAAACCGACGGGTTCTGGCGCACCTGTTCCGCAAAGGACTCGCCAAATTTATCTGTTAAGAATGACCGATAGGCGACCAGCATTTCATTGGCCACCCGTGGATTAAGGATGGCTTCTGAAAGATCTTCGTTCGTTTTCGCGCTCACCGGGCTTTTGGCTGGTTCTATCATTGAGGGAGTGACCACGAGGTGGTCCAGAAGAATTGCCGCTTTGGTATCACGAAGATCCTTATCTGCTATTAAACCAAGAAGCTCCATAGCCAAGGGTCGGAGCATAGGATCAGCCGCTTTGAGAAAATACTCGATTTCGGTATAATTTCCCCGGCTGCGAAAGATAAAGTTCCAGGTGTCGTCGGGGTTGATGTTCAATGATGCCGCAAAGGCACGTGCCTGTTCCTCGGTTGGGAAGGTTTTTTCATAATTGCCGCGGATAGAATCTTCGCGGATCAGCATCAGGTTGTTTTTGGCCTTGCAATCGTTTGCGATTTTGAGTGGTTCGCGTTGAATCGGGGGAGCCATATCCAGCTCAATGCGGAGGTTGGTATAAGCATTCTGGTCTATTTTAATGGTTAGCGTATCGACATCAGCGACCGTAATTTTTCGGTACCCAAAATGATCTCCGGAGTAGGCCCATATCAGCAGGTCGCCAAAGCCGGTGAGAAAGTCACACATTCCGTTTTCATCCGTCTTTTTAGTTGAGAGAGGATAATACTCTGCATAATTATACAAAGTGAATTCAACGGTGGCATCGGTTATTGGGTTACCATCGGCGTCATTTACCCTGACAAAGATCTCCTTGGTCGGGGCATAGGTGGGTAATGTGTTCAGCAAAGCGAAATTGCTTTCGCGGTTTTCGGCACGTTCGGTACCCAGGTACTCTCCGAATGCTTTGGTATGGATCAGCATTGCCCGCCGGGCCGGTTCCGTGAACCAGCCGAGGTCAGGAACACATTCCGGCTCGCAGGCCCCCATATAATGCCATCTACCATCGGCCCAAAACTCCACCCATGCGTGATTATCATCAGAGTGGGCCCAACGTGGGGTGTAAACCTGACGAGCAGGTATGCCTACTGCCCGGAGTGCGGCAACGGTAAAAGTAGACTCCTCTCCGCATCGTCCGTAAGCCGTTTTCAAGGAAGCCAGGGGAGCGGAAGTACGGATATCGCTCCCACGGTAGGTCACTTTTTCATGGCACCAGTGATTCACATCGAGTGCAGCCTCGAGCATCGAAAGATGCCTGATCCTGTCCTTTAATTCCCTGAAAAACACGATTCTGGCAGTATCCAGATTTTCATTATTTACCCGGTATGGAAGAACGAAGTGACGGTAAATATCTTCGGGAACCGTTTTTCCCCAACTAAAAGTATCGCGGGCAGCCAGACACCATTTCACCTGATTAAGAAAGAAAGTTCCATCATAATCAGCGAGATCACTCAGCGGCATAAATGCATAAAGGAACTTAAGCCCTTCCTGTTCTGGAATACTCAACTTATCATTCAACACCCCGAATAATTCCGTACCTCTGTGGACAGCCAATTCGCTGCGCTCCTTGAATTTAGCCTCTACAGCGGATGCATATCCGGGGTCCGAATAAATATGGAACTCCTTTTTCGCGCAGGAGAGGAGAGTTAATAAGGCTAAGAGGATTAAGGATGTGCGGATATTCATGGTGCTATAATTTTGTTCTGATGCATTTCGAATGACACAAGATATCTGTGCAAGATATTGTTTGCTCTTTGGTCACAAATCATCCTACTGTATTGTTTAAGAAGGGTTGAAAATAACAAAAATTAAGATTTCGTTTGTTTATTCAGATTCCGTTTATACTTTTGACACCCGACAGCAAATAATTATGCAAGCATTCTCCGGAGTATATTATTTTTTCTTTTTCTATTGCGGCTTTTATTTTAGAAGCTCGACCGGGACTGCCTTGATCATCCATTAGCAAAATAATAAAGATCAAAAATAGGCGAATCCCGGTCCAAAAGGCCGGGATTTTTGTTTTATCGTAACATTATGACTGAAAAAGGAACAATAAGAGCTGCGATTCAGGGGATAGCCGGGTCATTCCACGATCAGGCTTCCCGGGAATATTTTTCGGATCGCCAGGTTGAGCTCGTGCCCTGCGTGGGATTTGAGGACCTATTTGAGGCGGTAAAAACCGGTCAGGCCGATGTGGCAGTCATGGCCATTGAAAATTCTGTTGCAGGATCGTTACTTCCCAATTATTCGTTGCTGAGGGACTCCGGATTTACCATTTTCGGAGAGATCTTCCTGCGTATCAGCCAGCATTTAATGGCTTTACCCGGCCAGACCCTTGAAGAAATCCGAGAAGCGCATTCCCATTATATGGCCATTGCCCAAACCCGCAATTACTTCAAGGCTTATCCGGGTATTCGCCTGATTGAGGCTGATGATACTGCAGCAAGTGCCAAAAGGGTTGCAGAGATGCAGGTACCTGGCCGGGCAGCGATAGCCGGAGCGCATGCGGCGGAATTGTACGGGTTGGAAATTCTGGCGAGGGAGATCGAAACCAACAAGCGGAACTTCACCCGCTTTCTGCTGATGTACAAGCCCAACGGGGTTCATCCATTCAAGGTTGCCCATCCGGATAAGGCTTCTTTATCATTCACCCTACCCCATGAAACCGGGAGCCTTTCACAGGTATTATCGATCTTTTCATTTTACCGGATCAGCCTGACAAAGATTCAGTCGATCCCGATCCTGGGGCAGGAGTGGGAATATCATTTTTTGATTGACCTGACCTTTGATGATCCTGTCAGGTACCGGCAATCGCTGGATGCCATCCGGCCGCTGACTCATGAACTGATGATACTCGGTGAATATATACAGGGAAAAAATATCCTATGAACCCCTCATGATCAAAAACTCACAAAGAGCAATGAAAATAATTGAGGGCTCCATTCGTACGACGAAGAGCTTCATTGAAAAGGTAAAATTATTTACGAATGAAAAAACTACTTATTGATCCTTCATCACGAATTGAAGGCCTCGAGGAGTATTACTTCTCCACCAAACTTAAGCAAATCCGGGAGATGAATCTTACCGGCGAACCGGTCATCAATCTCGGGATCGGCAGTCCGGACCAGGCGCCCCCGGCTGAAGCCATTGAAGAGCTGGCTATACAGGCTCATCAGGAAAAGGCACACGGGTATCAGCCGTATCAGGGCTTAGCAGAACTGAGAAAAGCACTTGCCGACTGGTATTTAAGATCCTATGGTGTGGAACTGGATCCGGAAAGCCAGATACTGCCTCTTTTCGGATCGAAAGAAGGGTTGATGCACATTGCCATGTCCTTCCTGGGTCAGGGAGATGCGGCACTGGTTCCGGATCCTGGTTATCCGGCCTATTCAGCGGTAACCCGACTGGCCGGGGCCAAAGTGATGACCTACCCGCTGTTGCCGGAAAACGGCTGGATGCCCGACCTTAATTTCATCGAACTGATGGGGTTACACCGTGTCAAAGTGATGTGGGTAAATTACCCGCATATGCCTACCGGAAAACGTGCCAGTGCGGAGTTATTTGCGGAGCTGGTGAATTTTGCCAAATACCACCGGATCCTGCTGGTAAACGACAATCCTTATAGCTTCATCCTGAATGATAACCCGATCAGCCTTTTGGCCTCGCCGGATGCCATCGACACCTGTCTGGAGCTGAACAGTCTGAGTAAATCGCACAATATGGCCGGCTGGCGAATCGGCATGGTGGCAGGGCGCAAGGAGTATCTGGATTATCTGATGAGATTTAAGAGCCAGATGGATTCCGGCATGTTCAAACCCATGCAACTTGCAGCAATTAAAGCACTTGAATCCGGAACTGACTGGCACGAGGGGCTAAACGGCCTTTACCGGGAGCGCAAGGTTGCCGCGCATGCGCTGCTGGACCACCTCAATTGCACCTACGAACAGGACCAGTCGGGGCTTTTTGTATGGGCCAAGATCCCACCGTCCGAAACTTCGGGGCAGGCTTTGGCCGACCGCATACTGGACGAAAAAAGGGTATTTATCACACCGGGATTTATATTCGGCCCGCAGGGAAATCAATATGTCCGCATTTCCCTTTGCCAGCCAAAAGAAGTGATAAACAGTGCTATCGAAAGAATTAAAGGAATCCAACCATGACAGTCTGCATAATCGGATTAGGCTTGATCGGCGGATCAATCGGTTTGGACTTAAAAACCAAACGTTTTTCCGACCGGGTAATCGGTGTGGAGAATAACCCGGTTTATGCCAAAATAGCCTTGGAAAAGGGATTAGTTGATGAGGTTCACAAACTGGTAGATGGGATACAGCAATCGGACCTGATCATCCTGGCGATTCCCGTAGACGCCATTCGGTCATTGCTCCCATTTGTACTGGACTATGTTACTCATCAGGCAGTTACCGATGTTGGATCGACCAAACTGAGCATTACCGAAATGGTGAAAGACCATCCTAAACGGTCGCATTATGTACCCTCCCACCCAATGTCGGGTACGGAATTTTCGGGACCGGATGCCGCCATTCCCGGTTTATTTAACAAAAAAGTAGGGATCATCTGTGATATGTCGCTGAGTAGCCCGAAGGCCCTGGAAAGCGTAACAGGCTTATATATGGCACTTAACATGAGATTAATTTTTATGAGTTCCAGGGAACATGACCTGCATACGGCCTATGTTTCACACATCTCCCACCTCACTTCATTTGCGCTGGCGCTAACGGTCCTGGATAAGGAACAGAACGAAAGGAATATCCTGAACCTGGCTTCCGGAGGGTTCGACAGTACTGTCAGGCTGGCGGCATCCTCTGCCGACATGTGGGTTCCGGTTTTCGATCAGAACCGTGAAAATGTAGTAGAGGTTTTAGAGACGTATATCGAAAAGATGACCCAATTCAAGGACCACATCCAGGCAGGCGAAACCACCAAGGTGAGGGATATGATTAAAAGAGCTAACATTATTCAAAATACATTAAAACTGAATCCATGGAATCAAAAATAAAAAACCCCTTTGAAGGGTGGAATGTGGATGGTGCACGGCCATTGGTCATTGCCGGCCCCTGTTCTGCTGAAACGGAAACACAGGTTTTGGAGACTGCAAGACGACTAAAGTCGACCAGCACGCAGATATTTCGTGCAGGAATCTGGAAACCCCGTACCCGTCCGAATGCATTTGAAGGTGTTGGAGTGAAAGGATTAAAATGGTTGAAGCAGGTTAAAGAAGAGACCGGGTTGCTCACCACCACAGAAGTTGCCAATGCCCAGCACACGTATGAAGCGCTGAAATATGGAGTCGACATGCTATGGATCGGAGCCCGGACAACGGTAAATCCCTTTACCATTCAGGAAATTGCAGATGCATTAAGCGGGGTAGACATTCCAGTCTTTGTAAAAAACCCGGTAAACCCGGATGTAGACTTATGGATTGGTTCCATCGAGAGATTGCAGAAAGCCGGAATCTCAAGGGTGGCAGCCGTGCACCGGGGTTTTTCCAGTTTTTCGGAAACCCGCTACCGAAATTCTCCGAACTGGCAGATTCCGATTGAATTAAAGCGAATACGTCCTGACTTGCCCATGGTGTGCGACCCCAGCCATATTTCCGGAAAAAGAAACCTACTTCAGGAAGTTTCCCAAAAGGCCATGGACCTTAACTTTGATGGATTGATGATTGAAACGCACCCGGATCCTGACAGTGCATGGTCTGACGCCAAGCAGCAGATTACTCCGGAAGAACTTGGCGAGTTACTGGGAAGACTGATTCTCAGAAGTACGGATCCTGGGAGTAATGGTTTCGTTCACCAGCTGGAGGCCCTCCGATGTGAGATCGACCGCCTCGACCAGGAGTTGATGAATATTCTGGAGGACCGTATGAAAGTTGCCATGGGTATCGGCCAATGCAAAAAGGAGAACGGTGTGACCATTCTTCAACCGGCACGTTGGGACCAGATCATATCCAAATATCTGGCCGTGGGTCAGACCAAGGGTTTTTCGGAAGAATTCATCCGAAAGTTGTTCATGGCCATTCACCAGGAGTCGATCAATACGCAGACCCGGATTATGAATGGGGAGTAGCGGAAATTTAAGTAATTTTGATTTTCACCCAAGGATTATGCATTTAACCGTTCAGCGATCAAAAATTGCAGGAGAGGTGGTTGCGCCTCCCTCGAAGAGCTATACGCAACGGGCAATGGCAGGGGCACTGTTAGCCAAAGGAACCAGCACCATCCTGAATCCTTCGCAGAGCGATGATGCAATGGCTGCCGCGGGAATTATCACTCAATTGGGAGCAGCCATTGAAGACCAAGTGAATCGCTTAATTATCAAGGGAGGATTCAATCCAAGAGGACAAAAACTGGATTGTGGAGAAGCCGGATTGAGTTTACGGATGTTTTCCCCGATAGCCGCTTTGGCTGATCAGACCATGATGCTTAACGGCAATGGTTCCTTGTTAAAAAGACCCGTACAAATGATAACCGATAGTCTGAATCAGATGGGCTGCCGCTGTCAATCCCAGGATGGTTTTCTTCCGATTTGGATCAAAGGACCGCTGAAAAGCGGCCAGGCCAAAGTGGACGGATCTGTTTCTTCCCAATTATTGACAGGGTTGTTGATGGCATTGCCCACGGTGAAGGGCGATTCTGAAATCAGGGTGCAAGACTTACAGAGCCTTCCTTATATTGATATGACTATCAGTATATTAAATGATTTTGGGATTTCGGTCTCCCATGCTAATTATGAAAAGTTCAGCATACCCGGCAAACAGAAATACAAGCCAGCCACGATCACAGTGGAGGGTGACTGGAGTGGAGCGGCATTCCTTCTCGTCGCCGGGGCTTTGGCGGGCACCGTCACGGTGAAGGGCCTACAGGCCTCGTCTCTGCAGGCCGATCGTCAGATCCTGGAAGCTTTAGGGTATGCAGGTGCGCAGGTTGAAGTTGGGATGGATCAGGTGACCGTTAACCGGAAAGAATTAAGGGCTTTCGACTTTGATGCCACGAATTGTCCGGATCTATTCCCGCCCTTGGTTGCACTTGCCGCTCATTGCAACGGGGTAAGCCGGATAAAAGGGGTTGGCAGGCTTATCCACAAAGAAAGCAATCGGGCAAAAGTACTGCAGGAAGAGTTTTATAAAATCGGAGTATCGGTACGTACAGAAGGCGGTTATCTTTATGTCAACGGACCAGCGCTGATGAAAACCGGGGAGCTGGACTCGCACGGGGATCATCGTATAGCCATGGCTGCGGCCACGGTAGCCATGATCTCACGTACTCCGGTCGGAATCAGCGGGGCTGAATGTGTGGCAAAATCTTATCCCGATTTTTTCCGGGATATAAAATCTCTGGGAGGAAGAATCGATGAATAGCTTTGGTAATCATTTTAGGGTCAGTATTTTCGGCGAATCCCACGGAGCACTTTTGGGAATTACCATTGATGGCTGCCAGCCGGGAATCCCGCTGTCAGAATCAGATTTTGAGGAAGATATTCGTAGGCGTCAACCCGGTGCCCGGGGCACCACCCCACGAATCGAATCCGATCAGCCAAGAATTGTTTCCGGATGGTTTAACGGACATACCACGGGTACACCCCTGACCATCGTATTTGAGAACAACAATACACAATCATCAGATTATGAACATCTTAAAAAGCAACCTCGTCCCGGCCATGCGGACTGGGTGGCTATGATGAAATTTAACGGGTTTAACGACTATCGCGGAGGAGGTCATTTCAGTGGAAGGCTGACGCTAGCCCTGGTCGCGGCGGGGGTGGTAGCGAAAAAGATGATTGGTGACATACAGGTTTCGGCCCGTCTGGTTGAGGCCGGTGGCAACAAGAATATTGAAGAGGCCATTGCGAGGGCCATCGAGGAAAAAGACTCCATCGGGGGAATCATTGAATGCGTTTCATCGCCGATGCCGGTCGGCCTGGGGGAGCCCTTCTTTGATTCACTGGAGTCGATGCTTGCTCACGCGGTATTTGCGATTCCTGCCACAAAAGGTGTTGAATTCGGGAGTGGCTTCAAAGCAGCAAAAATGCACGGCAGCGAGCACAACGATCTGATTATCTCAACTGATGGGAAGACCAAAACCAATCATGCCGGAGGGATCAACGGGGGTCTCACCAATGGGAATGACCTGGTTTTCAGGGTAGCGGTTAAGCCGACCTCCAGCACATCTCAGCCACAGCAAACCATTAACATGGAAAGTGGTAAAGTAGAAGAGCTCATGATCGGCGGACGGCATGACACGTGCATTGCGCTCCGAGTGCCGGTGGTGCTGGAAGCGGTGACTGCCATTGTACTGGCGGGATTTTACCGATCTTAAATGCGGGATGTATAATTTAGAATTGGCATGCGGCTGTGAAAAAAGGTATAAGGCCAAAGTCACAGCCCCATTTGCCCATTTATTTTGCGTATTTTGGTAACATAATCAAAAACCTTAATACGCAATTCCATGAAATCTTTTGATCCGGCTTCGAATATCCAGGACCTCCTTCAATTTGGCGAATACGGCGATGTTAACCCGTCCATTACCGATAGCGCTACTTTTACTTTTATGCAGGCAAAAACCATGGCCGACACTTTTCATGGTGAAACGGAGGGTTGTTTCCTGTATTCCCGTCACTGGAACCCCAGCAACAAATATCTGGCAGATGCCCTGGCTGCCATGGAAGGCACTGAAGCAGCATGGGTGACCTCCTCCGGAATGAGTGCCATAACCTGCGCTATACTGCACGGAGTCAGTTCCGGTGATCATATCGTTTCGAGTGTGACTTCTTATGGCGGGACGTTTGCTTTTCTGAGTAACTGGATCCAAAAATTCAATATCGAGGTATCCTTTGTGGACATCACGGATCTGGAGCAGGTTAAAAAGGCTATGCGGCCCAATACGAAACTGCTCTATACCGAGACGATGACTAATCCTCTTCTGCAGATTTCAGATATACCTGCCTTATCGAAAATGGCCCACGATCATGGAGCCAAGCTGGTGGTCGACAATACTTTCACGCCGATGATTGTCAGTCCGTGCCGTCTCGGGGCGGATATTACGGTATACAGCATGACCAAATTCATCAATGGGAAAAATGATTGCGTGGCAGGCGCCATCTGCTCGACTATGGAATACATCTGTTCGCTGATCGATGTCAACGCCGGAACCGCCATGCTTCTGGGTCCGGTTTTAGATCCGCTCAGGTCTTCCTCCATTCTCAAAAACATGCATACCCTTCATATCCGGATGAAGCAGCACAGTTACAATGCCCAATATCTTGCCGAAAAATTCCAGACAATCGGACTGAAATGCAACTACCCGGGTGTACCCGAACATACAGGACATGCATTATTAAAATCGATGATGAACCCCGGGTTCGGCTTTGGGGGGATGATCGCCATCGACCTGGAGACCGCTGAAAAAGCAAGCAAGGTAATGGAAGCGATGGAACGGAAGGGAGTCGGGTACCTGGCGGTAAGCCTTGGATATTTCAAAACCTTATTCAGCAACTCCGGAAAAAGCACCTCCTCAGAAATACCCGAGGAAATCCAGCACAAGATGGGTTTATCGGAGGGATTGATCCGTTTTTCGGTCGGATTGGATAATGATATCGAGCGCACATTCCAATTGATTAGGGAATCATTACAAGAGTCTGAATAGTTATTCTTATCTTATCGTGGAAAAAAACTACTGCCATGATAAGAAAAATCGAAAGCACCCTGGGAAGCACGCCGGTTTTGGAAGGCGCGGGTGTAAAATTGCAACGAGTTTTCGGATATCCACGAAAAGGTTGGCTGGACCCGTTCTTAATGCTAGACCATTTCGGAACCGATGATCCGCTGGAATACATGGCCGGCTTTCCCTGGCATCCGCACCGGGGAATCGAAACCGTAACCTATATGATTTCCGGTGAGGTGGACCATGAAGATAGTATGCATAACAAGGGCACCATCAAATCCGGGGATATACAGTGGATGACCGCAGGAAGCGGGATCCTCCACCAGGAAATGCCCCGGAAATTCGACGGGGTGCTGAGTGGTTTTCAGCTATGGGTAAACCTTCCGGCCAGCCATAAGATGATGGCACCCCGATATCAGGATATTGCCGCACACCTTGTCCCTGAATTCCAATGGAAAGGAATCACGATCCGGCTGGCTGCCGGAAAATTTGGTGAGTTTACCGGTCCTGTCAAGGATGTGGTAGTTAAGCCCTTGTTCCTGGACATGACCGTTCCTGCGGGAATTCAGCAAACGATTGATGTGCCTTCTGATCATACGGTTTTTGCTTATGTTTTTGAAGGATCGGCTTATTTCGATTCGCAAATGAAGCTGCTTGTCAAGGCCGGAACTCTGGTCAAACTCATTGATGGAGACCAGGTTTTTATGGCCACGGACCAGGCACCTGCACGCTTTCTGCTGATTGCAGGAAAACCGATCAATGAAGAGATTGCCTGGCGGGGACCCATCGTGATGAATACCAAAGAAGAGCTTTACAAAGCCTTCGAGGACTATCAGACCGGGAACTTCGTGAAATCCCCGTTTCCGAAGGGTTAACAATGCCTCAGTCGGGCCGGTTTTCAGTAATCCAAACGGATGAACTTCTCTTCAAAGGGTTTGAGATCGATTGAGGTTAGCGGCAATCCAACCGGTTCTCCAATGATGTTTACTTCCACCATTTGACGGATTGGCCTTCCCGTAATGGGAGAATTAAGGGTCACCGATCCACGTATTCCATCGAGTTCCCGTAAATGAATCAACACGGATCCTTTGTTCTCAAAGGAAGGACGTGAATTCACCAAAACAATATTTGGAGACCCTGCCATTTTCAAAGCCTGAAATACCGGTTGCTCAAGTTTCCTGGCAGCTGCCGGGAAAGTTCGT
>JBBQOG010000068.1:0-11159 GCA_038330665.1 Bacteroidales bacterium | reverse complement strand
CCTCATCAGAACTCCTATTTAATATCACCCAGCAAATCATCGGTTTCTTCCTCCAGCGCCTCGATATCCATCATAATATCAGCAAGAACCCGCAAAGGTTTGTACTCGTAAAAGAAATTGTTGAACGGAATTTCATAGCCGATTTTGTCCTTATCCCGATCCATCCAGGCATCGGAGGCAAAGGGCAGCACTTCCCGTTCGAAATACTCCGCGATATCTTCTTTCCACTTAATGCTTTCGCTGTCACGCAAATCGCTGTCGAACAATGGCTTATGTTTCCAATCGCAGATCCGACCCGATTGCAGGGGAACATCAAACGGATCGGAAAAAACCGGTTCGGCTTCTTCATCCTTTTCGCCCAGGGTATCACGGTACATTTTCAACAATGCCTTGCCTGGCTGACTTCCGAACGCTTTTTCAAAAGAGGTGAAAAAAGCGGCATCGTTCATTTCCCTGCCCTGGTTTTTGAAGGATTCAACCGCTTTCAGAATCTTAGCCTGGATGGCCTTGCCTTTGGCAATCTCGGCATCGGCCGAGAGCTGGTCCTTCTTTTTACTGGTTGCGAATTCCTTGAATTTTGGATGTTCTCTCAATGCCGCAATTCTCTCATCTGTAATCTCATAGGTCAACCGAAGTGGCCGTTCCACGATTAGCTTAGTGTATTTAAAATCAGCCACATCGAAAATCTTGCTGATTTCAATAGTTCGGTTTTTGCCACCTTCCTCTATCTCAATGTTGTAATCTATATATGCTTTGTAAATATCGGTAATCAGGCTAATGCCCTCTTCACTGATCTCGTATTGCTTTTTCCCTAATGCTTTAATCTTTTTAGTAAATCTTGGATGAATAGCATTGATTAACTGAACCTTGCCCTTACGATTAGCCGGCTTTTTATTATTCAATATCCAGATGTACGAACCGATTCCGGTACCGTAAAACAGATCCTTGGGCATGGCGACGATACAATCGAGCAAATCATTGGGATCGTCCATGATCCAGCCCCGGATGTTGCTCCAGCCACCTCCTGCATCGCCGTTAAATAAAGGGGAACCGTTAAAGACAATGCCGATGGTACTGCCATGGGGATTCATCTTGCTGATCATATGCTGCAGGAAGAGGAATGATCCATCGCTCACATCGGGAGTGCCGGCACCAAAACGGCCGGAGAATCCCTTTTCGCTGGCTTCATCTTCGACAAACTCGCGTATATTTTTCCAATCATCACCAAATGGAGGGTTGGTAAGCATATAATTGAAAGTTTTGCCAATCAGCCTGTCCTTGGTAATGGTGTTGCCATGCTTGATGTTCTCAGCATCCTCGCCCTTCATCAATAAATCGGACTTGGCAATAGCATAAGTTTTTTCGTTGATCTCCTGGCCGAATACCCAAATATCGAGTTTACTATTAATGGATTCCTTTAAATAATCCTTTGCGGTTGTAAGCATGCCACCGGTTCCGCAACAAGGGTCGTAGATATTGATTCCGGCTCCCTCTTTTTGCAGCTTGTCAGTTTCATTGGCAAAAACCAGGTTTACCATGAGCCTGACAATTTCCCTGGGAGTAAAGTATTGCCCCGCTTTTTCGTTACTGGTTTCCTTCGATTTCCGGATCAGAATCTCGAATATCGTACCCATGTTGTGATTGCTCACTTTATCGGGATGCAAATCTATTTTGGAAGAGACAAACTCCTTAGTTACAATCAGTAGCAGGTCTTTACGCAGGAGCGTTTCGTAAATCGGAGACAAGCCCTTTTCCGGTCCGCCGCTGAAATTGAGCAGAATATCCTTGATGTTTTCGCTGAAACCCTTCAGATAGGCATCGAAATTCGCACCTAAATTGATCGGATCTTTAACCAGGTTCGACAAAGTGTAGGATGAAACATTGTAAAAATTGACTCTCTCCCCGGCTGCTTTCTTTAATAATTGATCGAGAACTTCGGGATCTGCCTGGTCTTTGTACTTTTCATAAACAGCAACAACCGTATCATGAGTTGCTTCTAAAACGCAATCGATACGCCGCAATAATGTAAATGGCAGAATTACATCTTCATAATCTTTTTCAGCGTATTCATCACGAATATGCTCCTTAATACCCCAAATGAATTCTGAGATCTCGCTATGATTGTCCATTAAACCTGTCTTTGGGCATAAAGATAGCCTCTTACGCCGTTTTTATTAGTTTAGTTGATTCAAAGGTGCCTGATATTCATCCCCCCACTGATTTCAATCACCGCTCCGGTCGAATAAGGGATATCTCCGCATGCCAGCGTCGTCACGGCCCTGGCAATATCTTCCGGTTGTCCCCAGCGACCCTGTGGGATCAACCCTTCCTTAATTTTTTGATCATACTTTTCCTTGACTCCCGCAGTCATATCCGTATAAATAACCCCCGGCCGGATCTCGTATACAGCGATTCCCGTTCCCGCCAGACGGTCGGCATACACCTGGGCCGCCATACTCAATCCCGCCTTTGAAACACAATACTCTGCCCGCTCGGGCGACGAGGCCACAGCCGATACGGAGGTGATGAATACCACCGATTTATTCATATCGCTCTTATCCTCTTTACTTTGCATCATATAATTCACCACCATCCGGGTAAAAAAGTACGGGCCCCTGAGATTAATGGACATCAGGCGATCGAAACTTTCAACACCCGCCTCCAAAATATCCATACGCTTCAGTGGAGCGACCCCGGCATTGTTCACCAACAGGTCGATGCGTCCGAATTTTGCAGCAATTTCACTTAGCACCGGGGCATGGCAATCCAAATCAGAAATATCCGCTTTTACGGTCAGGGCAAACGGCTCACCCGGTTCAATGTGCCTTGATATCCCGACTACCTGGTATCCTTTGGATGCCAGATCCTTAGAAATTGCCAGACCGATTCCACGGCTGGCACCTGTTACAACTGCTACGTTCATTTCTTAACGTCGGTATTTGTGGATAAATTAAACATTCTCCAAACTTCCTCAAACCACAGATCTTCCTTGGGAATGGGCCGCACCGGCACCCATTCTTTTTGCAATTTCAATTGTTTGTCCAACCCGATTTCCAGAATATTATTCTTTACGAATTCCTCATTATCTGATTTATCCAGATATTCCAATATTGCTTCCAGATAAACTGCATGGGTAAGGCAAAGGTCGAGTGCCCGTATGGCCGCTGGCAGGTCAGTCGCCTCCACAGCCTTCAGGTCGTTATTCATCCGATCCCATAGCACCCATGCTTTTGAAATCTGCTCCGGGACCTTTTTACGGTCCCTTACCGGACCGCCAAAATCAGACATTCGTTGCTGAAGTTCGGCCAGGGCATCCCGGAAATCAAGATTTCCGTTACCGGTGAGTAATTGGGATACCCGGGACAGGGATCCGGTGGCAGGCGACTGATGGCCCGGAACCACCAACTGATGACCAGTATCTGCCAATCCATTCCCTGCAACCTGCAACCTGCAACCTGCTGTTATCTTCATCGTCGCCCGAATTCCACCCACCTGGCCGGAATTCAGCGCAGCACCTCCCGGACGGGTGATGCCGTGCGCACCGTTTACCTCCCCGATCGGATAAAGCCCCCGGATATTGGATTCCCACCAGATATCCCCGCTGAGCCCGCCATTACTGTGCTGGGCACAAACGGCAATTTCCAGCGGTTCCCTGGTGATATCAATACCGTGTGAATGATACAAATCGATCGCCGGTTGATTTATCAATTTCAACCTCTCAATGGGTGTATCCGCCAGAGCCCCGGATTTTTCCAGGTAATCGTGAGCCACCGGCTGTAGTTTATCCAGGCTGAATCCATGAGGATTCCGCGTAAAATCAATAAAGACCTTCCTGTTACGTCCTGTTTCCTGTTGCACAAGCAAATCAATCATGGAGGAACCATGGAATTTAACTTTTTTCGGATCGAACGGCCACTGGTAACCCTTCAGGAATATCGCCGTGCACAAGGTTTCCAGATCCGGAAAATGCTCCATCAAGAATTCATGCTCCTCATTCCCGTCCGGATCGGTTGAGTAATACCGGGGAATTACCTGCTGATAGGAACCCGACAGGTTCCACCGAAATTTCACCGATGCGATGCCAAATTGGGAGATGCTCAAGTTCTGGGCCCTGGCACCAATTTTCAGAGCCATACCGGTAGAGCCGGTCTGGCTAAGCGGGTAAACCGAATATTTATACATGCCTCCCGGTCCCCCGGTGGCTAATATCACACGATCAGCATGATAAACGATTAATCCATGCCCTTCCTCCATAACCCGCTTTTTGTCCATGCCTATCGCCCCGGAAATCCTGCTCGAGCCTTCCTCCTCCCGGGTCAGCAGTTCAATGATATCTATCCGGTCGCAAACCGGAATGCCATATTCTTTAACCTTACCGGCCAGGCATTCAAACATCAGGTGCGAGGTGAGCGGGCCGGCGGAGGTGGCCCGGGAGCTGGGATCGTGATCAGTTTTATACCCCGGATAGGCTCCGTACTGATTATGCGGGAAGGGTACTCCGAGCCGCACCAGGTTGTAGAAAGCCTGTGCAGAATGCTGGGCCTCGCACAGGGCAATATCGCCATGCATCGCGCCTCCGCGACATAAATCGGCTGCCAGCTCATTCACTGAATCCCTGATTGAGGGATCCATCGACAATTTATAATAGGTTTGCTTATCAGAACCGGCATTATTGGAAGTTCCGCCACCCCACTTTTCCGTCACAATCAGGATATCCCTCACACCCGATTCCCACAGACACAGCGCCGCATTCAACGCCGCAGCTCCGGAACCGATGATGAGCGTATTAACAGTAACTTCCCTCAGAGCACTTGTCATCCCGGCGAAAGCCGGGACCCCGTTGCTAACCGCGGAGTTAACCGGAGACCTCTTCTTATTCTTTTGATAGGCCGGATCCCGTACCGCACACCCTGTAGCCACCCCCAGCCGCATAAACTCGGTGCATTTGGAACAAGATACACAAACCTTTTTGGGATCGAGGTTCCCGTTTTGCATCAGATCTTTGGGAGAATCAGGATAGGCAAAAGAACTACGGCCCAAACCGACGAAGGTGGCCATGCCCGCTGCGATCGCACCGGCTCCGACATTCGGATAGAACTGTCGCAGCCAGGAGTATCCGGATCCCACAAAATGAAGATCAGGAAATTCATGCTGCAATTCCCCGGTAACCCGGATCAGCCGGTCGATGGCATACAGCGGGTGCTCCTTTGGTGGTGGGGCATTGAAAACGCCACGGTCGAACGGTCTGCCGATGTGTGCGTTGTACCGGGGAATCCCGGCCGAGATATTCCACAACGGAACCATTGGAGCAAACTCAGCGATGAGCTTTTTGACTTCTGTCAGATCGATTTCGCAGGATCCGTCGGTCTTCATCCCGAATCCATATGGATAAGGGATCATATCATAAGCACTCAAACGGAATGCCTTGAGAATTTTCGCAGGAGCATTCAGCACCTCCCTGAGAAATCGGGTCCGGTTCTCAAAAGATCCGCCATAACGGCTGTCGGTGCGATCGTAAGCAAAAAGCATTTCATGCAGGAGATAACCATGACAGGCCTTTACATCGACCGCATCGAATCCGGCCTGTTCGGCCAGTCCGATGGCATTGATATAAGCCAGTTTGATGGTGTCGATTTCGGCGTCGGTGTAGAAAGAGGGTTGGAGGTTGTACGTTGTAGGTTGCAGGTTGTTTGCAGTGAGCTCAGGGCGGGCGCCAAGGCCGGCCCGTAAGGAGGGATCAGCCAGATAGGGATTATCCGAGAATATCTTCGGCATAAAATCCCCTTCGGACTTGCTGTACCTTCCCGAATGGGTCAGTTGAATGACCAGAAAAGGTCGGTGGCCGACACCGTATGTGTCTGATGCAACCCGCCTGATATGATCCGTTAACTTCTTGAATTGATGAACATTATTTTTTGTGATCATCATCTGGTGCAGATTCGAACGGCCATCAGGAACCACGCTCACGGCCTCTAACCAGATCATCCCGCTGCCACCTTCCGCATAACGTCCATAACGACGAAATGCCAGGTCGCCTGGAGTTCCGTTCTCATCGGAATCAAAACCTTCCATGGGCTGAACAGTCAGTCGGTTAGGAATTTTAATTCCCGCAATAACAGTAGGTTGCAGCAATTCTTCAGACGAATCCGACCAAGGCAGCTGGATACCCAGTTCTTTTGTTTTAGCGATCAGCTCAGCAACTGATTTGTATCGGAATTTTTCGTGTTTCATATCAGATCTCAACGCAGGATTCTAATCTCTCAACAGGTCCAAAGGTCACCATTTTCAAGCTATTTTGAAACCTTTTGGTTCCAATTGGTATTGACTCTATGCGGTAATCGATTTTAGCCCCGGCAAAGCATTGATTAGCTCTTGTTCTGACCGTCGTTGAATCATGGCTTGATTTATTAATCAATCTTTGATATGCTTTTTCAACGCGGTAAGATCCCCGGCTATCCGTTCCTCACACACCCCAGCCCAGTCTTTCCTATCCACAATCCCGAGCTCACCTGCCTGCATCTTTTGGTTGGTTTGATCCGCCAGAATCACCAATCTCTCCATTTCCAAATCGGTGAGGTCCGGAAATTCCTGCCGGAATGCCGCATCATTTATGGGGATATCAAAATCACCACCATGGTCTTCCACGTTAAAGTTAAGAGAGGCGCCAGCCAACAATGCAAATATTCCGTCAAAATCAATAACCCCCTTACCGAAAGGAGCCGTAAAAGATTTAAACCCATTATCCGTTTCCATGAGTCCGCCATCCTTCAGATGTGTGGATACAACCCATGGCAGCACCCGTTCGGTAGCCATTAACGGGTCCTCCAGCATGGTGAGCAAATTCATGGTATCCAGACAAATCCCGAGCCACTCGCCGGGTTTCGCACCGCAGGCTTCAAAAACACGGAGCAACTCGAAAGTCGTAAACTCAAAATGCGTCTCGATAGCCAGAATCACATGATGGTCCATCAGCATACGTTTTTGGACGACCAGCGATTCAGCCATCTCATCCATCAGCTGCTGTGTCGGAAGCGATTGCGGATTCCACCGCATGAGCCCTCCTGAGCACGACCTGACGATCCTGGTTCCCAGCCTTTCAGCCTGCCGTGCTGCCGTACGATTATGATTAAAAAGCTCCTTGCGCTCCCAGGTCGACAGATCCCTTGGAATATGCTGTCCTCCGCCCCACTCCAGATATAAATCATGTTGATCGGCAAAATCCTTCAGCCGGATCAGTTCCCGTGTATCAAAACTTTTTAGCTGCTCCGCATCCAAACCCGAGAAAGCCACGCCTTCCGCTCCATGGTCCAAAGCCCACTGCATAGTCTGCACGGGGTTCAGCCGTAATGGAAACAACCCGTAATTATCGATCCCCACTTTTTTCATCATCCTTACCTTGTCACATTATCACATTAACACATTGTCACATTTTCACATTATCACATTGTCACATTTTCACATTAACACATTAATACACTGGCATTCCCGCCATCCGCTCCATATAGTTTTGGTCGATATAGGGATCATCATGTATATGTGCCTTCATCAGTTCAATCCTTTTTTTCTGCAAGTCCGGCAGGTTGATCCCATACATCAAAGGTGTTTCACCCTGGTCGGTGAGTGCTATGAATTCTATATCCGATTCGAAAAGGCGCATCACCTCCTCGGAATTAGCAATTTCTTCCCTGATCATGGCCTGTACTGCCGCCTTATACTGTAATTTTTCTGCCGGATCGGTTGCATTCATAAACCCATAAACCGAATCCACCCAAACCGCGATATTCCGCATGGTAAGCATCCAGCAATGCAGCGCCCTTAAGCGGATAAACTGGTCGTTCAGAATCGGGGAAGCCTCCCCGACAGCCTCCAACAGCCGGACGGACTCCTTGAGTTTCGGCAGTACATTCTGATCGATCCGTCGGGCATCTTCCCTGCATCTTTCAGGCGTAGTCAGGGTAAATAATACATCCTTACTCAGATCCACGTTGTTCGGATTGTGCGGCACGGTGCACATGAAATCTTCGTAAAAATCGCGTTCGGGTTGCGGAATTTTTTCGATATCCGGCACGAACGGTCGCACCCAAAGACGGTACCAGGTAAATCCTATGGTGGAATACAGGGACGAAATATTCGGGAATCCAAGGATCCCCTCCTCTGCGGCATCCCAGGCTTTCAATAAAGTTTTATAATTCTCGCCATCAACATGCTGCCGGACATACGTATCCAGGATCTCATTCACCGGCCGGTTCGGGTTCAACTGGAAATTACGCAGAATCTCATGGTTGATATTAAAGGGAACTTTTTCAGGTGGGAAGGTTCCTCCCATGTGGGCCAGATAATTCACCCCGTTTTCATGCAGGGTTTCCAGCCGTTTGCGGGTAAGTTTCGGATACGGGATTCCCATGAGCGGAGCAAACATGGTTTGGGGTCCATAAGCATAATAAAACGACACCTGCGATCCGGTTTCCTCAATTCCCTGGAAAATCGGCTTTTCGCGCTCATCAAAAGCTTGCTGAAATACGCATCCGGCATTGATATCCTTACGATCTGGGTACATCGGGTGACTGTAGGGCATGTCCCAACCACGCTGAATCAGGGAAGCCGTTTCCACATCCAGCTTGCCTTTCAGCCCGCTGATCATAATATCATGTTCTCCATAAAAGGATTCCATCCGGGTGATGATCCGGAAATCCGGATTCAGCTCACAGGCAGCATCTTTCAAAACATGGAAAAACCGGAGGGCATTTTCGCCGGCCAGCCTGGCAATCTCTGCATCATCCTTCCATTCCCTAACCAGGTAGGCACCCCCGTTGCGGCCCACATATAAAGATTTCGTATGCTCGAACCCGGCACCGCTGTCGTTGGTCCAGATGTTCAGGAACCCCAGGTCGGGTACCTCCCGAATCAGTTTCTGAATCATCTCGGCATAATGAGCCAGCACCTTTGGATGGGTAATGGTCATATTATAGCGCGGCCGGAAACTCCTGAAAGGATGATCGATACGGGCTCCGCGCAGCATTGGATATTTATTGAAAAACTCTTCGGGTACGGCACGGGGTTCAAAACTCAGCATCCCCGGCACCAGGCCATATTTGCGCGCCAGACGGGCATTTTCCTTCAGAAAATTGAGATTTGCCGAAAGGTAATAATAGGGATAGATCCCCTTGTTCAGTGTACTGTACACAAACTGATCGAGCGCCGGACAATAGGTGTAAAACATCGGATAAACCTCCCCTTTCGGACCGGTTTCGATGCCCATCGGTGATCCCAAGCCGTTAACCTCGACATGCGTAAATCCGTTGCGCGCCAGCTCCCGCATGTAGGTCTCCCGGTCGAGACCCTGCGTAATGCGGCCTTCCTGGGTCAGGAAATAATCATAGGCCACCCGGTGCGTTTTAAAGGCAGGTTCAGATACCTTCCCTCTGGAATAATCACTGATGTCCTGATGGATCAGATCCGAAAGGAGGTACTGAACAAATCCATGCAGATAATAAGGATGCGAGGCCACCAGGCATCCCGTTCCGGTATCCGTAATCTTGAAATAGATGAAATGCTCGGGCAGTTTCGCAGGTAAAAGGGTCCCCTTTTCGGCTTCCGAAAGCTGACCTACAATGGCCAGACAAAGTTGATGGGGCTCTTCCTGAAGCGCCTCTTCAACTTTATAATGGATGGTCGGATAAAGGATCCGAAACTCATCCAGAACAGATTGAAACAAAGGAGAATCCTGTTTACCAACAACAATTCCCGCAAGGTTAAGTGCCTGTAAAATCGTCATTTACGTATTATTTAGGGTATTATCCAAGACCCGGAATTCCCGAACACGACAGGGAATTACCGTGTTATCCGGCAAAATTCCTGATTTCTTCCAATATCCGGTCCACTTCAAAATCCTGATTGTACACATGAAAACTCACCCGAACGGCATTCAGACCGGCTTCCGGCACTACACGTACGCGGATACGTTTCTCTCCTGTAAGGTAATTGGCCGTTTCCTGATAGCCCTTGTTCTTTGGACGGAAAGTAATCATGGAGGATCGATACTGTTTCTCGTCGGGAGACAGAATTTCGACCGATGGAATTTTCTTTAATCCCTCATAGAACTTTTCGGCCAACCCCCGGTTATGCTCATGAATTCGTTCGAGACCAATCGCGAGCAGAAACTGTGCTGCTGTTTCCAGTCCATAAAAGAGGGACTCATTCTGGGTACCGTATTCGAATTTCTCAGCGGTATTTTTCAAGGTGAGTTCGCCCTTCACCAGGTCATGTGACAAATCGGAATAAGCTCCGACGGTGGTCGGAATTAATAGTGGCAATTTGTCCTTTTGCACATATAGAAATCCCGTCCTTTTCGGACCCAGTATCCATTTGTGGCCGCAGCATGCATAAAAATCCACCTTGAGTTCCTTCAGGTCAATCGGCATGGTTCCGGCCGACTGTGCACCGTCGACTGCATAGAGAATATTTTCTTTACGTGCCAGGCGGCCGATGTCAGCAATCGGAAGTAATTGACCGGTTGTACACGTGACATGCGAATGGAAAATAAGCTTCGTTTTGGGAGTGATCAGGTCGCGGATCAGTTTTTCATTCATTAATCCGTACTTTAAATCCGGCTCAAACGATTTAATGACCACCCCATTTAGGTTTTGATGATTGAGCAAAGGCACATTCAGCGCCACATGCTCATGGGTGGTGGTAATGATCTCATCGCCGGGTTTCAGGCGCAACCCATTCAAAATAATGTTGATCCCCTCGGTGGCAGTATTGGTGAGGGCAAGCTCTTCGGGCTCGCAGGCGGGACCGAAGAAAGGGGTACAGGTCTTTTTGATCTGGTCCCAGCGCTTCTCGTCATGCCCGGGTCTTGGATACTTCTCCGTCTCGAGCATGGTTTTCTCCACCATATCGAGTACCACTTTTGGCGCGGCACCAATTCCCCCGGTATTGAAATAGATATAATTCGCCGGGTAAATGAACTGTTCCCGGATCAGTTTCCAGTATTCATCCCGCACGGTCAATCCGGATAAAGTTTTCGAAAATTCAGCTGGTGAGGCAAATGCGCCACCTGTTGGCTTTAGAACAAGTCCACCGGAAACCAGTCCGAGTGCCTGTAGAAATCGATTTCGGTTCATCCCTTAAAGGTAAGCCGTATGATCGCCCGATCT
>JBBQOG010000067.1:0-11186 GCA_038330665.1 Bacteroidales bacterium | reverse complement strand
CGCTCACTTCAAGGATGTTGTTGCCGGGTTCACGGCCAGGGGTGAAAATGATGCCCGGATATTTCCGCGTGGAGGGTTTGATTTCTTCGATATTCAGCTTTTCGATCATTTTTTTCCGGCTGGTGGTCTGCTTCGACTTGGCCACGTTGGCGCTGAAGCGCTGAATAAATTCGAGAAGCTCCTTCTTCTTTTCCTCGGCTTTCTTATTTTGGTTGAGCTGCTGACGTAAGGCCAGCTGGCTCGACTCGTACCAATAGGTGTAATTTCCGGAGAACATTTGTACCCGGCTGAAATCGATGTCCACAATATGGGTGCAGATGGAATCCAGGAAGTGCCTGTCGTGAGATACCACCAGCACCGTATTCTCGAAATTAGATAAATAATACTCCAGCCATTCCACCGTGTCCAGGTCGAGGTCGTTAGTAGGCTCATCGAGCAAAAGGTTGTCGGGTTTGCCAAACAGGGCCCTGGCCAGCAGAACTTTCACCTTGTCTTTTCCGGTGAGTTCGCGCATGAACCGGCCATGGTACTCTTCGAGGATTCCGAGTCCGCTCAGCAGACTGGCCGCATTGCTTTCGGCGTTCCACCCGTCGATTTCGTTAAACCGCTCCTCCAGTTCCGAGGCACGCAGACCGTCCTGCTCGGTAAAATCCGGCTTGGCATATAAAAGATCTTTTTCGTTCCTGACATCCCAAAGGATTTCGTGTCCCATTAAAACCGTATCGAGAACCAGACAGTCGTCAAACTCATAGTGATTCTGCTTAAGGACCGACAAGCGCTCTCCGGCACCGAAAGTCACCGACCCCTTGGTATTCTCGACCTCGCCATATAACAGTTTCAGAAAGGTGGATTTTCCGGCACCATTGGCGCCGATGATCCCGTAACAATTTCCAGGAGTGAACTTTAGATTGACATCCTGGAACAGGATCCGTTTGCCGAACTGGATGCCGAGATTTGAAACTGTAATCATTTGATAATAGGTTAAAAAAAGCCCGCAAAGGTAGTAAATTTACCGGTCATTTTGCTGTTCACAAAACTCATTCATGAATTCGTTTACAAATGATATCTTAGACGATTATTCTTTTGGGTTATGAGTTCAATCGCTAATTCAGAAATTATATTCATCATAAATCCGAATTCCGGAAGTAAGCGATATAATCATCTGATTAGAAAAATAAAGCGAATTGATCCGGAATTAACCTGTATTGTGACGCATCACAATGAAACCGTAAAACAACTTTTTGAACGGCATGCTGACAAATACAAGGCATTTATTGTGGTGGGCGGCGATGGTACCGTTCATGAAGCGGCCCGGTATTTGTACAATCAGGAAGATAAAATAATGGGTGTGGTCCCGAATGGTTCGGGTAATGGATTCGCCTTTGAACTGGGCTTTAACCGAAATATAAAATCACTGATTGAGGATATTCAAACTGGAGAATCCATGAAATTGGATGTTCTGGAAATAAATGGTAATGAATGTATTAATCTTTCCGGTCTGGGCTTCGACAGTTATGTGGCACACCGGTTCAGCAAAGGAAAAACCCGTGGCCTCTTTACGTATATGGTAATTTCAATAAGGGCGTTATTTCAATTTAAAGCAATAAATGCAACTATTTTAATTAATAATAATAAAATAAATGGCCGTTTTCAAATGATTTGCGTGGCAAATAATAAACAATTCGGTAATTATGCATTTATTGCTCCGTATGCGAAGCCAAATGATGGAATTATTGATGTGGTTTTAATTAAACCTTTTCCATTTTATTATTATCCCGGATTTATTGCCCGGATGTTCCTCGGCAAGTTAAAGGATTCCCGTTATATCCAGTATTTTAAGACCAGCAACCCGTTGACCATTACGGCCGCTACATCCGAATTTCATATCGATGGCGAACCGGTGTTGCTCGAAGGGCCGGTGACGGTACGTTTGGCCGACAAATATTTAAAGGTATTGCGGACGCGGAATAACCGAATCTAATTTTTTTAATTGGCAATATATATAAAGGTAAATGATCATGAGTGCAATCCGACCTTTCCTCAATTGTGCGGCTTCCCTGATGCTTCTTGCTGCGGGACAGACCCTGCTTGCCACGCCACCCCAGCAGAATGCAGCCAAACGTAACCTGGCGCATGTTGCCACGGTTTCGACTTCCACACAATATGGTCCCTCCATGGCAGTATTGAACGACGAGCTGACTCCAACCGATACTCTTCCCTGGCGACCAAGATCCAATAGCAGACGTCCCCGTCCGATGAGCCCGCAATGGGTTCAGTACGACTGGATACAACCCATAGGAACGCATGAGATCTCTATCTTTTTATGGGATTATGAAAAGGGAATACCCTTGCCGGCAGCCTATAGAGTTGAGTATTGGGACGGCACGAAATTCGTTCCGGTTCCACATGCCAAAGGAATGGGTTTGCTCAATAAGCAATTCAATACCACCACTTTCGATGAGATACAAACCACCAAAATGAGAATTGGGGTGGATTCTGCGCTCATGTTCCCGAATAATGTGCAGGAATGGATTGTTTATCAAACCCCGGGTTCACCCGACATCCCGCCAATTGTATCGGCCGGTGCCGACCGCGATGTGGTGACCGGCGGGAGAACCTGGCTTTCAGGCAGCCTGAAATCCGTGACTCCTGTCAACAAAACGGTGTGGTCCAAGAAATCAGGTCCCGGAAAGGTTGAATTCAAAGAGTCCGGCTCGATGAAAACTACTGCTGTTCTCACCGAACCGGGAGATTATGTGCTCACCATGTCTGCCATGGAAGGTAATCTCACCAGTTCAGCGGATATTCAGGTTAAAGTAATCCCACCTCCGCCGGCCAAACGTCTGGATGTGGTTTATACCAAACGGTATACGATCGACAGTCCGCTCTGGAATGCACGTGCCAAAGCCATCATCGTAAACTGGATTCCCTGGTGCGTGGATCAGATCAACCGTACCGATATCACGACAGGCGAGGGCGGCATGGATAATTTTATCGAAGCTGCCAAAGCCTTGCGGGGCGAACCCCATGGTCGTCATAAAGGATATGTGTTCTCGAATGCCTGGGTACATCAAACTGTTGAAGCCATGAGCATCGCGCTGATGGTGGATCCGCGCGGTGATCAGGAAATCATCGCCGCCCAGGAGAAAATGAAGAAGACCCTCGATGATTGGATACCGAAAATCCTGGCAGCCCAGGAACCCGACGGGTATCTGCAAACAGCCTTTACCCTGCGCGACACCGCCCGCTGGCACTCCAGATGGGCCCCGGAAACGCGTGGAAACCACGAAGGGTACGTAGCAGGATATTTTATTGAATCCGCCATCAATCATTATACACTGACCGAGGGTAAAGACAAACGGTTGTATAATGCCGCAAAAAAACTGGCCGATTGCTGGGTGGCCAACCTCGGTCCGGGTAAGAAGCCCTGGTTCGATGGTCATCAGGAAATGGAGCAGGCGCTGGTGCGTTTTGGTCGGTTTGTAAATGATATGGAGGGCAGCGGCCACGGAGATAGTTACATTAGTCTGGCCAAATTCCTGCTCGATAACCGCGGGGGCGGCGAAGAGTATGATCAAAGCCATGTTCCGGTTCAGCAGCAGTACGAAGCCGTCGGTCATGCCGTTCGCGCGGTATACAGCTACTCAGGAATGGCCGATGTGGCTGCGGAAACCGGCGACGTGGATTACCAGAGTGCCGTGATGTCGCTCTGGAATAATATCATCAATAAAAAATATTACGTAACCGGCGGGATCGGAAGCGGCGAAACCAGTGAAGGGTTCGGGGGCAATTACTCGCTGGGCAATAATGCTTACTGCGAAGCTTGCTCCAGTTGCGGGCTCATCTTTTTCGATTACAAGATGAACCTGGCTTATCACGACGCCAAGTATGCCGACTTGTATGAGGAAACCATCTATAATGCCTTGTTGGGGGCCCTCGACCTGGATGCGAAGAATTTTTACTATGATAATCCGCTCACCGGTAAACAACCCCGTGGTTCCTGGCACGTTTGCCCGTGCTGTGTCGGTAATATTCCTCGAATTCTACTGATGATCCCCACCTGGACTTATGTGAAGGGTGACGACGGATTGTACGTAAACCT
Source organism: Bacteroidales bacterium (assembly GCA_038330665.1). Lineage (GTDB taxonomy): Bacteria > Bacteroidota > Bacteroidia > Bacteroidales > UBA12481 > UBA12481. The sequence continues at coordinate 7,084 of JBBQOG010000067.1, read as the reverse complement.
ATATATTGGAAGTACTATAAAGGTTGAAAAGGTAGCCGGAACCGATGTCGAAATGGTTCAGAAAACTGATTATCCCTGGAGTGGTAAGGTGTCGATCACGGTAAACCCGAAAGAGCCGAAGGAATTTACAGTGTATGTGCGGGTCCCGAACCGGGCGACCAGCGAACTGTATACCGGCCTGCCAAGGGTTGGCGGACTCCTTTCGCTCTCGGTGAATGGCAAATCGGTAAAGTCGCAGCCGGTGAACGGCTATGTTGCGATCCGGCGTACCTGGAAAGCAGGTGATCAGGTTGATATGATGATTCCCATGCAGGTACAAACCCTTACCGCCGATTCCAATATTGTGGCCGATCGGGGTAAGGTGGCACTGCGGTACGGTCCGCTGGTGTACAATGTAGAAGAGGCTGATCAACAGGATATCACCAAAGCCATTGGACCTGGACCTTTTAAACCGGAGTGGCGCGGCGACCTGCTGCACGGTATCATGACCATCAAAGGCACCTGGGCCGATGGTACGCCGCTGCTGGCCATCCCCAATTATGCCCGTAATAACCGCAAAGCATCGCCGGACGCCAAAGACACAGGCGGGTCGACGGTCTGGATCAATAAAGACGAGTGACAAGTGACAAGTGACAAGTGACAAGTTGCCAGTCGGCAAGTGTGTTACCCTCGGAGAGTTGTCATCCTCGCGAAAGCGAGGACCCCGTCCCTAACCGCGAAAGCTTATTAGAACTTAACAACCTTCCCCTCAGCGAGTTGTCATCCTCGCGAAAGCGAGGACCCCGTCCCTAACCACGAAAGCTTCGGCGAGGATCCCGTCCCTAACCGCGAATGCTTCGGCGAGGACCCCGTCCCTGATCACGAAAGCTTATGAGGCCCTCACCGCCTCCTTTAAATTCTGTATTATTATCAGGAAAACCTTAACTTGGTGTAAAAAATTAATCACCATGAAGGATGCGGTAAAAATGCGGAACCGTTCCGGTGGGTTCGGTTTATTCATATCCCTGATTTTCATTGTTCTGAGTTTATCCGGGTTTTCTCAGAACCGGCGTTCAATGAAATATTCTTCCAGATCGGCCAAAAAGGCGGAGATCTGGCAAAACGATTTGCGGGCACAGCTGGGCGCATTACTCAAAATGGATGATCTGCTGCTGAACGGGAGAAGCATTCCTCTGAATCCAACGGAGATCAGGCTGGAAAACAAGCACAATTATCTCCTGAAGGAAATCGAGATCAATTCCACACAAAACAGGAGAATCCGGGTTATTGTAACTTTTCCGCTCTTGTCGGGAGGTCCCTGGCCGGCGGTGGTTTGCTTGCACGGGCATGGAGGCAAGCCACTCAGTGTGTACGATAAGGATTCGCCCTATCAGGCATTTGCCGATGAACTTGCGCGCCGGAATTATGTGACGATAGCGCCGGTGGTGAGTCAGCATGATGTTTACGAGGAGGGTAGGACCCTGATGGGTGAACGTTTGTGGGATGCCATGCGGTGTGTGGATTACATCGAAAGTATGATTTCGATAGATCCCAAGCGGATCGGTTGTGCCGGTTTATCCCTCGGAGGGGAAATGGCGATGTGGCTCGGAGCCATGGATACCCGGATGGCAGCCACATTGAGTGCTGGTTTTTTGACCCGGATGGATCAGCTGGAACAAGGGCACTGTATGTGCTGGAAGTTTCCCGGATTGCGCGAACGGGTGGATTTTTCCGATATCTATTCCCTGATTGCTCCCCGCCCGCTACTATGCCAGAATGGGTTGAAGGAGCCTCCGACCGATTTTACCGTTGAACTGGCACGTATGGCCTTCAAGGATATTCAGGTGATTTACTATAATTTCAGTCAGCCTGACAATGTCGTCTTTATAGCACATCCTGAGGGTCATGTCGTGGATATACAGAGCCTTCTGAACTTTTTCCAGCAGCATTTCAAACCTGTTAAAACGGCCATCAATGAAGAATAACCGAAGAGAATTTTTAAAACGCAGCGGTATGGCCGGCCTGGGTTTGGCCAGCGCCTCCAGGATCAACAACCTTTTCGCCATTACAGGCGAAAAGAAAAATCATACGCAGCCATTTAATATGTCGGGATATGCGGCCCCGAAATTGGATAAAGTCCGGATCGGCATTATCGGGCTCGGTAACCGGGGGCCTTCACATCTTGAAACCATGCGGATGATCGACGGGGCGGAGATCTGCGCCTTATGCGACCTATTGCCGGAGCGGGTGGTGGCAGCCAATAAGAGACTGGAGGGATCGGTGCACCGTCCCAAACTCTATTCAGGGGATCCGGATGCATGGATGAAATTGTGTGAACAGGACGATCTCGACCTTGTGATGATCACCACTCCTTATTATATGCATGCGGGCATGGGGGTGTATGCGATGGAACATGGCAAACATGTGGCGTCAGAAGTTCCGGCGGCTGCAACGATTGAAGAGTGCTGGAAGCTGGTGGAAACCGCGGAGCGGACCCGCAAGCACTTTCTGATGCTGGAAAATTATGCTTATGGCTTTTTCCAGGTGCTTACCCTGAACATGGCGCGGAAGGGATTTTTTGGTGAGATCGTTCACGGTGAGTGTGCATACAACACCAGTAAAATGGGTAACAATTTCTCCAAAAACATGTATTGGGATATGTGGTGGTTGAAATTGTATGCATCAAAGCAAGGGAATATTTATCCCACACATGGCTTGGGATCTGTGGCCCAGATCATGGATATCAACCGGGGCGATCGTTTCGATTACCTGGTTTCCATGGAAAGCAACGACTTTATGATGGCCAACCGTGCACGGGAACTGGCGGTGAAGGATGATTTTTTCAAGCCCTTTGCAGATAAAAAGTACCGGGGCAACATGAATACCAGCCTGATCCGCACCGTTAAGGGCCGTACCATCATGGTGCAGCATGACGCCACCTCACCCCGCGGTCCGCATACTGTTATTCACCACATTACCGGGACCAAAGCGATGGCACAGGAGTACCCGCTGCCGGCCCGGATTTCCCGCGATCTGAGCGGTTGGGTTTCTCAACCGGAATTCGATGCCCTTGCCAGGGAATATACCCCGACCCTCATCACACGGATCGGCGAACTCACCAACCAGGTGGGCGGTCATGGCGGGGGTGACCTCCTGGAAGACTGGCGGCTGATCGATTGTCTGAGAAACGGTTTGCCGCTTGACCAGGATGTGTATGATGCAGCGGCCTGGAGTTCCATCGGCCCGCTCAGCGAATGGTCGGTACGGAACCGGTCGGATTCAATTGATATTCCTGATTTTACTGCAGGGGCTTGGGAAAAGAACCTGCCAAACATGGATATCAACCTGATCCGCGGAGGTACCACAAAAATTCTGATTTAATTATGGACGGTAACCTGCATAGGAATCCTTTTATCCGATCGGGTCCCCTTCCTGTGGACGTGGTTTTTCATCCTTCGTGGTGGCATCGGAATGCCGGAATCACTTTCGATCGCGATTTCTTCTATCATCCATTGAAACGGGTGGAGGCTGAAAAGCAAATGGAAAACTTCCTGTATGAACGCTTTGGTGATCTCGGGCTGGGCGAGAAACGGAATCTGGACCTGCCCGTGATCGGTGCGGTGCACCTTGCTGCCGGCTATATTATTCAGGAGATGCTGGGCTGCAAAGTGGAATACCTGGAAGATTCCCCGCCGCAGGTGATTCCCGAAAACAGGGATAAACTGGATATAGATGTCGCTGGAGCCTTTGAGTCCGGTATTTTCAAGGAACTGATCCGACTGCAGGAACAGCTGAAATCGCGGTTCGGATATGTCACAGGGGATATCAACTGGAGCGGGATCCTGAATATCGCAATGGATCTTTACGGCGAGAGGGTTTTTACTGATTTTTATATGCAGCCCGATGAAATATCGTTACAATTCCGTCGGATTACCGAGGTTATCGAGCGCTTTGTTATCGGTATGGCTTCGATGACCGGCAGCACTTCCATTTCAGTAAATCGTGCCGTCAGGCATATTGAAAATCCTGTATTTCTGCATTCCGAATGTTCTCATACCATGATAGATGTTAGTCAGTATGAACAGTTTTTAATGCCGGCCGACCAGCGCTGGAGCCAACTATACAGGCCTTTCGGCATTCATTATTGTGGCAGGGACCCACACCGCTTCAAAGAATCATTTCAAAAGATTGAAAATCTGGATTTTCTTGATGTGGGATGGGGAGGCGATATTAAAGAGCTGCGCCGTTACCTCCCCAAAACCTTTTTAAATATCAGGCTGGATCCGGTTACGCTGAGATTGCTTAGCGAGGAAGAACTGGAAGAGACCATCATCGGCCTCGTTACCGAATCGGGAAATCTTGGCCTCACGGGATTGTGCTGCATTAATATGGACGACCAAACCCCGGATAGCAGGATAAGGACCATTTTCAAAACCGCCGGCAAACTCCGGTTAAGCTGAATCCCGCCATGGAATATTTTTTTGAGGAAAACTGCTATATCAATGAACTGTTGAATACATCGGACGATCCAGCTGTGTCGGTCGCCCGTGTCCGGGTCATCCCTGGCGCAACTACCCGCTGGCATCATCTCAATGGAATCACGGAAAGATACCTGATCATCGAAGGAAGTGGTTGGGTTGAGTTGGGCGAAGAGGCTCCCCGACAGGTCAACCCGGGTGATGCGGTCACTATTTTTTCAGGCGGGAGACAACGGATTACGAATGACGGAACCATCGATCTGATTTTCCTGGCTGTTTGTACACCCCGATTTGTTTCCGATAAATATTTTGAAGACTGAAATGAAAAAAAATGACCCGAAACAAAATTTATTTTTGTTGATATGGGAGTCATTCTGGAAAATAAACAATCAAGGCTCCCCTGTCCTGGTAGGAAAAAAATCAGCGATTAGTTAAAAAATGTTAAACAATTGTGATTACTTTTAGAAAGTTGCTGTAAAACATGAACAAAACAACATTATTGTTTTTAAAAAAACACTAACCCAAAAAAATCGAAAAGTATCATTCATAAGGAAAGTGCCTATCTTTCGGACCTGAAGAACTACAACACTCAATTTAAGGATCACATGCGCAAGCTGTCGGTAATAGTAATATTGGCATTCTGGGCCACTCTTGTTGTCGGTCAAACCCCCCACGGCAAGAGCCTTCGTTTCGACTGTTCCCTTTGCCATTCCACCGGCAGCTGGAAACTCGACCGGAAGGCCATGACCTTCAGCCATGACAGCACAACGTTCAAGCTGGTCGGGCAGCATCAGCCAGTAGATTGCCGGTCCTGTCACACGTCACTTGATTTTTCGACTGCCAAGAACCAATGCATAGAATGTCATGATGATCTGCATGAGAACACCCTGGGCCCGGATTGCGCCAGATGCCATACGCCGAAATCATGGATCGTTGAAAATATCAGCGAATTGCACCAGAAAAGCCGTTTTCCGCTGACCGGCGCACATCAGATCGGTGACTGTACGGCTTGTCACAAATCGGGATCCATCCGAAGGTTCGAACCCCTTGGCATCGAGTGTGTCGATTGTCACCGGACCAACTACCTGACCACCACCAAGCCCAATCATCAGGAGGCCGGTTATTCCACCGACTGTGCAAGTTGTCATTCACCGATTTCAGGCGGGTTCGGCGCGGCCTTTATCGAGCATAACTTTTTCCCACTCACCGCAGGCCATGCGGTTAACTGCACCCTGTGCCATGTGGGGGGTGATTACAAAAAAATTCCAACTGAATGTGCTACCTGTCATCAGAAAGATTTCGACGGGGCCAAAAATCCGAATCACCGGCAACTCGACCTTTCTTCGAGCTGCCAGGATTGCCATAAAACCGGCCCCGGCTGGAAACCGGCCCGATTTACCGAGCACGATGCCCGGTTTTTCCCGATTTTCTCAGGTAAACATGCCAATACCTGGACCAACTGCACTGAGTGCCATACCCAGGCCGGAACCTACACCCTGTTTAGTTGTACCGATTGTCATGAGCATGCGAAAACCGTTACGGACGATTTGCACAAGGAGACTAATGGATATCAATATAACAGCCTGTCATGCTTCAGCTGTCATCCACTGGGCGCCAAGGAATCCGGTTTTAACCATTCCACCACGAATTTCACACTGACTGGTGCACATGTCACGGTCGATTGTAAAAGCTGTCACTCAAAAGGGTTTGCCGGAACACCGATTGATTGCGAATTCTGCCATCAGGCCAAATACGATGAAGCTCGGGAGCCGGTGCATTATACTGCAGGTATTCCATCGAAATGCGAACCCTGCCACAATACGGTGGCCTGGAAACCTTCCTCATTCAATCATGCTACGACAGCTTTTCCTTTGAACGGAGGTCATACAAAAGTTATACAGTGCTCTGATTGCCATAAGGGAACGGTTACAGCAACCAGCAGCGAATGTATATCCTGTCACCAGGTCCAGTATGATAAAGCCAAGGAACACAAGCTACAGGCCTATCCCACTGATTGCAAGGTTTGTCATACTGAAAACAGCTGGCAGGAAGTTTCATTTAATCATTCCACCTCGAGATTTCCACTCACCGGTGCGCATATAACCGTCAGCTGCGCTTCTTGTCATACCAACGGATATGCAGGAACCCCAATGGATTGTAATTCCTGCCATACCTCGAATTTCAATGCTTCGGTAAACCCGAACCATGTGGCTGCAGGATTACCGGCTACTTGCGAATCGTGCCACACCACCACTGCCTGGAAACCCTCGACGTTCAACCATATTACAACCGGATTTGGCCTGACGGGCGGACATTCCAAAATTGTACAGTGCTCAGAATGTCATAAGGGTTCAACCCAGAATATGCATGTGGAGTGTATTACTTGTCACCAGGTACAGTATGACGGAGCCAAGGATCATAAAACTCAGAAGTACCCGACCGATTGTAAAATGTGTCATAACGGCGACTCCTGGCAAAATGCCAATTTCAACCATGCCGCCACTAACTTCCCGCTGACGGGTTCGCATACCACGGTGACTTGTGCCAAGTGCCATACCAATGGTTTCACAGGCACCTCAACCGATTGCAATACCTGTCACACGGCCAAATTCACGGCTTCGGTCAGT
>JBBQOG010000066.1:0-11222 GCA_038330665.1 Bacteroidales bacterium | reverse complement strand
AATCTTCTAATTTCATCAATAACTTCCAATGTAAAGCTACCGTAAACAAACAAGACAAAGGTTAAAACAAGCATCATTCCAATGCTTAAATCATAATACTTAATCTTTATGTGTTTCCATGACTTTAGAAATTTTCTTATTGCTGAAAGTTATGAATAATATTCCAAAAACGGCCGAAACAAAAGAAGCTATAATGATTGATAGTTTCGAAATTTTAATGAGTTCACTATTTTCAAAAGCAAGCAATGTGATAAATATTGACATTGTAAAACCAATTCCCGCAACTAATCCGGAACCAAATATATGTTTCATCTTTAAGTTCTCAAACAGAGTGCAGAATCTCAACTTAATGGCAGCCCAACAAAATAAGGTAATCCCTAATGGTTTACCAATAACCAACCCGAAAAATATTCCTAAGCTGTTTGTTGAAAGTAAATGGATAAAATCACTGGACCTTATTAATACTCCGGCATTTGCCATTGCAAACAGAGGTAAAACGAAGTAAGCAACCGGTTTATGTAAGTTATGTTGAATTCTATAAGAGGGTGACTTATCATCTCCGTTTCCGAAAGGAATCAGCAAAGCAAGCAAAACGCCGGTAATTGTAGGATGAATCCCTGATTTATAAAGACAAATCCAGAGAAAAATACCAGGAATGAAATATAGAAACAGGTTTTTAATTTTTCTTCTATTGAAAACAAATAGCATGATCAATATTATAAGAGCTATAGAGAAGTATAGTATTGAAAAATTATTTGAGTAAAAAATAGCAATAATAATTATTGCGCAAATATCGTCAATAATGGCAAGCGCAGTTAAAAATACTTTTAGTGCCGGAGGTATGCGACTTGCCACAATAGTTAGGACTGTCAATGAAAATGCAATATCCGTTGCAATCGGAATACCAAAGCCACTGATTGAACCCGAATTCAGATTCAGAGAAATATAAATAACTGCAGGAACAATCAATCCGCCAATTGCGGCAAAAATAGGTAAAAGTGCTTTTTTAATATTGGCAAGTTCTCCAATGTAAAACTCCCGTTCAATTTCAAAGCCTACAAGCAAAAAGAAAACAGTCATTAAAACATCGTTTATCCAAAAATCTATAGGCTTTCCGATCATGTCTATTTTCCAAAACGCTAAATATTTTTCATGGAAAATAAAATTAACTGAAATCAAAACTAAAACTGTAATGGAAATAAGGATAATTCCACCAGAACTTTCGCTTTTAAAAAAATCTTTAAAAAGTTTCGATAAATTCATGTTACAGAGTAGTTAATATTGAACAATATTAGTTTGTTTGGTTCTTAGTTTTAAGTAATGAAACTAATATGCTTACAATCAATATACTAACTATTATTAGTAGAGAGATGTGAATAGGTATTTTATAAATATCGACTGAAACCATTTTTAAACCTACAAATGCCAGAATCAAAGCTAAACCAACTGATAAGTATCGAAACCTGTGTATAATTCCGGCAAGCGCAAAATACAGCGAACGCAAACCTAAAATAGCGAAAACATTGCTGGTATAAACGATAAAATGTTCTTGTGTTACTGCCAAAATTGCCGGGATACTATCAACTGCAAATATTAAATCGCTGATTTCAATTACTATAAGCGCCAAGAATAGCGGTGTTGCAAAAATTTTGTCATTGTCTTTTATAAAAAATTTATCGTCATGTAATTCGTGCGTAACAGGAAATAGCCGTTTAAATAATTTAATAACCGGATTTTTATCAGGTTCAACTTTTTTGTCCTTATCTAAAAGCATTTTTATGCCTGTAAAAATCAGAAATGCACCAAATATATAAATCAACCAATGAAATTTTTCTAATAATGCTATACCTGCAAATATGAAAATCACACGCATTATTAATGCTCCAATTATTCCCCAAAACAATACTTTATGCTGATATTTTGCGGGAATTTGAAAATAGGAAAAAATAAGCACAAAAATGAAAATATTATCAACACTCAGTGCTTTCTCTATCAGATATCCCGTCAGGAAATCTAATGCCATCTTATTTCCAAATTGAAATAAAATAAAACCATTAAAACACAAGGCAAGTGATATCCAGATGCCTGACCAAACCAATGCTTCTTTCGTGCTTACTTCATGAGTTTTGCGGTGAAAAACTCCCAAATCAAGTGCTAACATCAATAGCACGAATGCATTAAATCCAATCCAAAACCAAATATCTATATCCATAATGTTTTAACCGTTAAAGTGTGATATTAGCAAGTATTTGATGAGTTGTTAGCGGCTCATTGTTTTCTCTTTGTCAATGGCTTATATGGTTAATTCGTTTTCGATCTGAACTTCCTACCTCTTTATCCCAGCCGTCAGGTTTTCGCATCCGGTTTCTGTGATGAGCACGGTGTTTTCGACCCGAACGCCCAGGTTCTCCCCGGGAAAGGTGGCAAATACGTCGCAGGCAAATACCATCCCGGCTTTCAGTGGAACATCCTTGGCAACGTCCCTGCCGCCGCAGTCGTGAATAGCCAACCCCACGGAATGGGTGATCCCGCCTTCCTTGAAAAAACGCAGATGGCTGAAAGCATCGGTATCCACCTGATACCCTTTGCTGATCAGCATCTCCTTCACTTTAGCGCCCACCTCATATCCGGTTATTCCTGGTTTGTAAAACTCCAGGCAGCCCAGACTCACAGCCTTGCAGGCTTCATAAATCTCCTTCTGACGAGGCGTGAATTTGCCGTTTAACGGAAAGGAGATCGAAATATCGGTATCATAATCTTCCCAGGCCGGACCAGCATCCACTACAAGGAAGTCACCATCAGTGAGCAGTCGGTTATGCTGTGCGTAGTGAAGGTATTTATGATTCTCGGCTGAGCTGATAATCACCTCAAAAGCCAAATCACTGCATCCATTCCGTTTGCACTCGTATTCAAAAAGTGAGCTGAGCTCATATTCATACATCCCGGAATGCGCGGCCTTCATCACGGCATTCATCGCTTCAGCGCCGATCTTTCCGGCCTTGCGCATTTTTACAATTTCGGCCGGGCTCTTGATCATTCTCAGGTCCCAGATCATCTGGGAGCAGTCTTTTACCTCAACAGCGGGATACTTATCTTTCAGCACCTTTGCGAACTGCTGCTCTCGATTGAGCCGTCCGTCCCATTCGCTGCGGGTCGACACATCGGTATTGAATTCCTCGGCCGTAAATGGGGTATAGAGGATTCCACCGGCCCCGATCCTGGCTGTAAGGGCGGGACCGAACTGATCGGCTTTATCCCAGGATTCAATTCCGGTTGCCTCTTTTGGTTTTGTGGCCAGATCGGGACTCAGGCCTTCGCCCTTAAGGTAATCCTCCGATGTGGTGTAAAAAATTCTGCTTTCCTTGGTCTGCCCGTCGATGATGAGCACCGCATTAGGCACCTTTACGCCGCATAGGTAAAGAAAATCCAGGTTTGGCTTTCCACCGGATGCATTGCGGATCACGGCGAAACCATCTGGAATCTTATCCATCAGCTTTTGCCGGCGGGCTGTATATTCCGAAGGTTCAAAACCCAGCGGACCTGCCGTAAGCATAGCCCCGGCCATCCAAATAATCAGTGTCAACGCTTCTTTCATCATGTCAATCTAATTTCACATTACAGTTTGAAAGTAATTCAATACATAAAACAATTCACCCGCTATTCATTAAAAATGATGCTCCAGCGAACGGATTCATTATCTGGTGCTTCAAGTACAATCTTTGAAATATCCTTTCCCGCACTTTCTATGGCTGCACGAATGCCTGAATTACCGGATGTTACCGACACAGGTTTCCGCCCATTGTTGGCGACGGTAATGACATAGCGGTCTTTTCCAACCACCTTGCTTGTTCCGGATAATTCCTTCTTTTTCGGATCCCAGGCAGGAGTATCCATATCCAGATATCCCTGCATGATATGCCGGTTGGTTGAGAGCACCTGCGGATGATCTGCTTGCATCCTTACTGACAACATGCGTGCTTCGCCCGGACGAAGGGTTTGCTCAATCCGGGAATCTCCCTGGTAAACGCCACAGAACTGATCGTTCCAGAAATCATAAACCAGATATTTTTTATCGGGTTTCAGGTTCAGGGCACCATCGACCTGATGCCCGGCAATATTGATGCCGATTGTTTTTCCGTTATCAAAATCTGAATTATAGAAGGTTACCTGATGCCATTCGTCGTTTACCCGGAAGTCGTACACATGGGGGATATCCGACACAAAGGCATCCACGGGCCGGGCACTTTGGGCGACCGTATGATAGGGGAAGGTTCTTGTGACATCAAAGTACGTGTCATCAGAAAACTGAGAAAAACTATTGGCCAGCAGCAACCTTCCGGTCGTCACGTAAGCCATGGTCAGCACGGCTCTGACTTTATCACGGTTTCCCTCCAGTCTGACAATGTTTTTTGAATCGGTATCCTGATTGTATAAAACCCTGTTCTTATACCAGCGCAATCCGCATCGGGTTACCGTGGCGCCATCCATTTCATCCGTATCATTTTCGGTACGCATGGATGCAATATTACCTATGGATATATCCGTCCCTCTTTCCATGTTCCTTTCATGCACATAGGCAACCGGGCCCAAACCCTCGTTGGCGAATTTAAAAATATTCCGATAGGCATGTCCAGTCGAAGAATACGGGTCCTCCATTCCCCCTCCTTTTGCCCAACCCGAAGCCGGATAATCAAACATCAGTCCCCGAATGCCGCCTGCCTTCATATTTCTATAAACCTCTTCCAGATGCCTGATGAATTCCGGATCCGTATAATCATATCCCCAGAGTTTCCCGTTTCGTGCCCAGGTCTGGTTCCAGGTTCTGAACATCTCCCCACTGGTATCCTGGGGCTCACCTTTCCACGCATACTGCTTATTGAACAACATGTGTCCGGGGAATGCTTCTGCATAATCCTCCGACCGAAACCCGGTTTGAAAATAGGTCAGGGGAATGCCTCCCAGAGCCGTCACCGCTTTCCCCCACTTTTCAGAGGTTTCATAAGGTTCTACATATCTTCCGTTTTTGCTGCCATTGTGGTCCTCAACCGGACTTTGCCAATGTTTGTCATCCCACCACCCCTGTTGATTATTGGGCATGTAAGAATCCGGAACCAGTCTGACCGCCACCCTGCTATATTTTAAAAATCCTCTGTCCCTGATGATTTTCATCTCATTCACAGCGCCTAACGTGGTGTTTTCTGCTTTTCCCCCTCCATACCCGCTATTCTCCGCATACCAGAGGCACACAGATGGGAAATCATACATGCTCAACTCGATATTCTGAGCTTTTTTCACATCCATTCCATAATTCTCAAGACCTGGAAAGGGATCGATGGTGTTGGTATTGATGTAAAACCGGTCGGTTGACAGATAGGTCTGGCCGGGATCCACTCTTTTACCCACCGGATCACTGGCATAGAGCTCAGCCGTAAATTCCCTTCGGGGCATCGGACTTTTATCCAGTTCCGTAAATGTAGGCTGAAGCAGCGGTTCGGCAGCTCCATTTCTCAGCCAGATTTCACTCAGGTATACACTTGGATCCACCCTGCCCGTTTGTCCGGGTGCCATCAGTTCTTTTGGGATCTTTGACCAGTCGGCATGCGTTACGTAGATTTTCATGCTTCCGGTTTGGATAGCCGCCGCCGGCAACGAAACTTCCACCTGCTCAATCCCCTCTTTCTTAACCCCATCATACAGGGGAAGGATCTGATTTTCAAAAAGAGGGACTCGTATCAATTCCCCTTTTTCATCATACTCCACGAAAACCGATTGAAAATGATCGAGTCGGTTGCCGTGCCAGAGGCTCCTCCACCAGGAGAGGCCTAACATATATTTCCCATCCGGATTCAGGTTTTTCGCCTCAACAACAATCTCGTCATCCGACACGGCAGTGGTTGCCGCTTCGGAAGGATAGAACTCGTGGTACTGCCATTTCCTCATCTTTTTCCCTTTCAGCAGGGCAAGCGTTTCTTTTGTGCTGAGGTTGTCGACCGTATCAACCGGAAGGTTCAGGTAGGAGAGCAAACTTTCCTGATCGTCGTTCCCCTTTTGCAGTTCTGTTCGCCTGGCCTGTTCAATGGTGGCGAACTTATCAAAATCATTATAGGTTAATCCGCCCATTATCAGTGTATTTCGTTCCCCGTTCTCTTTGAATGTCAGGAGAATATTATTCCTCGACTTCAGGGCATTTCGTCTGGTCAGGGGAGAATAAAAACGTTTACCATACTCAAGGGGTTCTCCTCCGCTGAATCCATCAATCATGGCAAACTCATCTGACAAGTTATGCTTATGATAGAGTTGTCCGTTTTCAAGCACATACATTTCTTTTACCCGGATGGCGGAATCAAGCGTGTTAGTCACTCCTGCCGACAGGTCCACAAAGGGTTGATCTTTATATAGGATCACGGTAAACCGAAGATCAGGCTGGTTCTCTCCGGAGATATTCAGATCCAGCGCCAGGCCTTCACCAAATTCATTCTTAACAGGATGTTTCTCCCACACCCGGGTTTGGCCAGGCAGATCAGAGCTCCAGTTGTTGATCCTCAGATTGGCCTTGCTTACAACAGATAATCCGGTTGCCTGATTGGAGAGGGTATACGAGCCCACGGACAGATCGAAGTCAAAGCTTACCCACTCGTTCTGAAGAATAACGGATTCCCCATGGCTGGAAATTCGGGGATGGTTTTTTACTCCGCAGGAAGAAAGGCATGAAAGCGTAAACAGGCAGATGAAAACCGATATGTATTTTGACATAGTGCTTGAATAGGTTAAAACCGGAACAATATACTCGAAAGACCGAAAACCGACAGATACAATATTAGCCATTATTGGTCAGCTATTATCTGTCATGCCTGGCATCAACCAGCCCGGCGAAGAGGATGGTCCCGGCCAGCCAAATGATTAGAGTCATTTGCAACTTTACTAATTCTATGCCGACCCCTATTTCCTGCGCCCGTGTGTTGCCTATCTGACAACAAGTTGCCGGTTTCCAGCTCAACCGTATGGTTTCCCCCGGGCATAAAACCTTTGTGCAGTTCAATAACCTTGCGCCCGGTTATGTCAGTTACAACTTGACTTCCATGGTCAGTTTGTAATGCCCGTAATCCGAAGGGGAATAGAGGTCGGTCATTTTCACCGTATCTACCACCATTGTGCCCAGATATTGTTCCGGTGATTTCCGTTGAAACACGCTGTTTCCGTTTTTTGTTATATCCCTGTCGACCGATACCAGCTCCTGGTCATATTCACCAAAGTTAAGAACGGTAGTCTCGAAATTGTTAAAGCCATTATTTCCAGTTAGCTGCGACTTTGGAATATTATAAATCCAGGAAACTTCTGTATTCGGATCATTATCCTCCCATTCAAATTCCACATAACTGATTTTTAAATCGTTGTCGTATGCCGCCGATAAGGTGAAATCATCTAAAGCCCAATAGTATAAGCCCGAATTCACCCAATGCAGCCTGATCTGCACGTTGGACATTCCCGCGGCTACGTCTGAGATATTCAGTTCCATGATTGCCGGAACTCCTTTCGGTTTATCCAGTGGCCGGTGTTTGTGGCCGCAACCGAAGTTAACGCTGTAAGTGGCAGAATGGAGCCAGTTATCGACGGAGACCTCGAGAAACATATCAACCGGGTGGGAGCCCATGAAATGGGTTTCATACCTGACCACTACGGAGGAGTGTGTACTGCAGTCAATGGGAGGAAACCCTACTCAGTTGTCCAAGCGTATCTCCGGTTGTCCTGGCGATTGGTAGAGCTCCATGAAAAGTGCGAGACAACCGTTATCCTTTGTGGTGGACTGAAGCATCGGGTCCTGAGTCCCTGGTGTCACAAATGGTCCCTTCCACCAGCCAAAGTTGGTACCCTGGTCCTTGGGATCGAGGAAATAAAACCCTGCCGGTGCCGTCCATCCTTTTAGGTCCGCCGTATTCTCCCACCCGAAGGTTTCCGAATAAAATACTTTCCCGTTGCCTTTGGTACCGGGAGTCTGTGCATGCGTTTCTGAAAAGGTCAGCAATCCTGCAAGCAGAAGGAGATAGTAAAGTGACTTCATAATTAGGTAGGTTATTGATCAAGAATACCATCATTTGGTAAAAGGCAGGTAGATTCCTTTAGCGCATGTGTATCCTTTCTTGTTGCCACCTTATTAATATTCCATACAAAATGGGTAAATAGCTATAACATAAATCTGGATAAACCTGGTACCTCTGTAAAAGGATTACGGCCAAAATAATTCACACCGTAATCATCGAAAAACTTAAAAAATGAAAAAATTCAGAACAGGATTTCTTCTCTTTATCTCGCTGTCCGGCCTGCTACTTCAGGCCCAGGTTCGTCCCGCGCATATCTTTGACAATAACATGGTGCTGCAGCGTGATAAGCCCGTTAAGGTTTGGGGTATGGCAGATCCATCGGAAAAGGTGAAGATCGAATTCGGGGGACAGGTTAAAACAGCAGTAGCCAGTGCGCAGGGAGAATGGGCCTCCTACCTCGATCCCATGCCAGCAAACGCTCAGGCTGCCGAAATGAAAATCTCCGGTAAAAAAAGTTCCGTGCTGTTCACCAATGTACTGGTTGGGGATGTTTGGGTACTCGGGGGACAGAGCAACATGGAATTCGACCTGGCGCGGATATTCTATGGCGACGTGGAGATCCTGTCGGCCCATTTTCCGCAGATCCGGCTGATGACCATTCCCAGTTCTGCCAATCTGAAACCCCAGAAGGACTTTGATCGCATCAACGAATATGATGGCTGGTATGAACGGTATGATAAAAAGGGATTTTGGTTTATCTGCTCCCCGGAAACGGTCCCCACCTTTTCCGGACTGGGGTATATTTTCGGCAGACGCTTGTTTATGGCCAGCCAGGTACCCATCGGATTGGTGGACGTATCCGTTGGTGGGACCACCGTTGAAGCCTGGCTATCACCCAAAACTTTGGCGATAATGCCGGAGAATATTCCCTTGTTAAAACAATGGAACGATAAAGTGGCCGCATACAATCCGGACGAAGATCTGAAAACGAAGATCAAAAACTGGGAGAGTAGGAGTGCAGCAAGGAAAAAGGACGGTCTGGAACCTGAACCCAAACCCACAGAGCCTTCACCCAATCCGGCTTTTGACCGAAATTTTCCTGGCTCTTCCTATACAGGGATGCTGGCCCCGATCGCAGGGCTAACGGTTAGGGGAGCCGTGTTCCATCAGGGATATAACAATGCCATGGAAGATTCCCGCCCCAAACAGTATGCATTGAATTTCAAGGCCATGATCAAAGATTGGAGAGAAACTTTTAACGATGCCAATCTGCCTTTTGGTATCATCGAGTTCAGTGCCGGAGGCGAACCGCAAACCCTGGATAATTTTGAATTGAGGATGCTGGATGCGGCCATGTTTATTAGGGAAGCACAGTTCAAAGCCTACCGGGATATCTCCAATGTTGGGTATGTCTGTTCCTATGACCAGCAGGTGAACTGGTACCATCCGCAGAAGAAAGTGGAAGCGGGCGAACGGATGGCCCGCTGGGCATTGTCGACCCAGAATGGGTTTGATCTGAACTGGGAACCTGCTATCTGTACCGGCATTGAACGGTTGAATGGCAAGATTATCATCACCTTTAACAAGGAGGTGAAAACTTCCGACGACCGGCCGGTCGAAGGCTTTTGCATTGCCGGCAGTGACCGCCATTTCTATCCGGCAAAAGCGGTATTTGTAAAAAAACAGGATGAAAACGGGAAAGCGGTTGATGATCGCACCAGGATCGAGGTTTCGAATAATCTCTGTGGTGATCCTAGCGAGGTTCGGTACGCCTGGGCCCGGAACCCGCTGGGGAATTTGGTCAGCTCCGAATGCCCGCTCATACCGGTGCCCTTGTTCCGGACCGATAGCTGGGACTATCCCGAAGCTCCCTACCCGCCCGATGAATACGCGGCCCACAGAGCCCGGATGAAAGATCTTCGGAAACAGGCAACTGAACTGGCGCGGGTACGGATCATCGGAGAAGCAGAGAAGACAGTGAAAGAGAACGGAAAGTAATGCAGAAAGATGGGATGTTGAAGACTGAAATAATATCAGGGGTATAAATCAAATTAAAACCGGATGTATAAGCAACTTAATTTAACCACACTGATCGCCATATTATCTTTTTCCTTTTCTGCGGCCTATCCGCAGGTTGACGAAAATGTATTTCGGGATGCGAAAAGTAAAAATACAGGGACCGGAGAGGATTCACTTCCGGTAATGGATTTGCAGCTGGACTTTAATGCAGACTGGCATTTCCATTTAGGGGAAACCCCTGATTTCTATGTCCCGGGGTTCGATGATTCCGGCTGGCGCGTGTTGGATGTTCCCCATGATTGGTCGGTGGAAGGTCAATTTTCGGAGGAAAATCCGAGTGGGGTGTCAGGGGGCTACCTGCCAACCGGAATCGGTTGCTACCGCAAGTATTTTGTTATGCCCGATGGCTCAAAGGGAAAACGGGTGAAGATCAGGTTTGATGGGGTGTATATGAACTCCTCGGTTTATCTGAACGGCATTTTTCTGGGCAACCGGCCTTATGGGTTCAGCACTTTTGAATACGATTTAACTCCCCATTTGAAATACAAGGATGGCAGAAACGTGATTGCCGTGAAAGTGGATAATTCTTTAATTGGAAATTGCCGTTGGTACACCGGTTCCGGAATTAACCGGAACGTTCGCCTGTTTATTTCCGAACAGCAGCATTTTAAGCCGTTCAGCACCTTTTTCAGAACCACATTAATAGAGGGCCCAATAGCCCGATTGAAAGTGGATTGCGAGGTGGTTTCCAATAATTACCCCGAGAGTCAAAACATTAATTTTCAGAAATTCCCTGAAGACTGGAAAAAAGTAATCAAAGATGCGAGGATAGTAGCCGTTTTGAAAGACAACCAGGGCGACGTGTATGCAGAAGTCAGCGACAGTCTTAAACTCAGCGACTACACATCGGTAAAATCATCACTGGAAATTATTGCGAAAAATCCGGTGCTTTGGTCTGATAAGAATCCTTACCTGTACCAACTGGAGCTTCAGTTGTGGATTGAAGGCCGCCTGGTCGATATCGAGGAACAGAAAGTCGGAATCCGCACGATTGACTTCAATAAGGACCAAGGTATGCTGGTTAATGGCGAGAAAGTCATTGTAAAAGGAGTATGCCTGCACAAAGATGCCGGATCGTTTGGAACCGCAGTACCAAAGGACGTT
>JBBQOG010000065.1:0-11363 GCA_038330665.1 Bacteroidales bacterium | reverse complement strand
ACTTCGCGGGCATCATCGTACAGGTTTTTATAACTGGTTACACTCCACACATGTGGATGAATATCGTAATCACTTTTTAAAATGTCGGCCGCCTTGATCACCTCGTTGAGTATCGCCCCGCTGCCAAGCAAATTCAGGTTGTGCACATTGCTCTCCTCATACCGGTACTGATACATCCCTTTCAGAATATGCTCCTTGGTACACGGGGGCTTGGCCGGCATCGGGTATTTCTCATTCATCACCGTGATATAGTAAATCACATCTTTCCCTTCCAGATACATTTCCTTGATCCCCTCTTCCACGATGATCGCCACCTCATAGGCGAAGGTCGGATCGTATGCTTTTACCGAAGGATAGGTGAGTGCCAGCAGATGGCTGTTTCCGTCCTGATGCTGTAGCCCTTCGCCCGCCAGTGTCGTTCGGCCTGAAGTTCCCCCGATCATGAATCCCCGCGCCCGCACATCGCCGGCGGCCCAAATCAGGTCACCCAGACGCTGGAACCCGAACATCGAATAGAATATGAAAAAAGGTATGGCATTAATTCCGTGCGAAGAGTGACTCATTCCGGCCGCAATAAATGACGACATCGATCCGGCTTCGGTGATGCCCTCCTCCAGGATCGCCCCGTTGACCGCTTCTTTATAATACATCAGACTTTCCCGGTCGACCGGCTCATAAAGCTGCCCCTTGTGGGAATAAATCCCCACCTGGCGAAACAGCGAATCCATTCCAAACGTACGCGATTCATCAGGAACAATGGGCACAATCAGCTTACCTACATTCTTATCTTTCAGCAGTTTGGTCAGGATCTGAACGAGCACCATGGTGGTAGCTACATCCTTATTGCCCGAATCTTTGCTGAATTCCTCAAATATTGAATGTTCGGGCATTTCAAACCTGATTTTTTCCGATACCCGTTTGGGCAAAAATCCCCCGAGTTTCTGCCGCTGATCGAGCAGATATTTGATCTCTTCACTATCTGCGTCCGGCTTGTAAAATGGCGCCTTGGCAATGATATCGTCGGATACCGGTATTCCAAACCTCCCGCGGAAATGCTTCAGTTCTTCCTCATTCAGTTTTTTCTGTTGATGGGTGATGTTCCGGCCTTCGCCAGCCTCACCCATGCCATAGCCCTTGATGGTGGATGCCAGAATTACCGTGGGCGAACCCTTGTGGTTTACCGCTGCCTTGTAGGCATTATAAACCTTCTGCGGATCGTGACCGCCCCGGGCGAGCTTCACCAGCTGCTCATCGGTATAATTCTCAACCATTTTCAGCGTTTGCTCATATTTTCCAAAGAAATCTTTCCGGATAAAATCACCGGTCGATACAATATAACGCTGCCGCTGGCCGTCGACCAGTTCCCCGAAACGCCGGGCCAGTAATCCATCGGAATCTTTTTCAAACAGGGGATCCCAATCCCGGCCGTGCATCACCTTGATTACATTCCAGCCGGCACCGTGAAAGGCCGATTCCAGCTCCTGTACGATCGATCCGTTTCCTCGGACCGGTCCGTCGAGTCGCTGCAGGTTGCAATTCACCACAAATATCAGATTATCAAGATCTTCGCGCGAAGCCAGCGTTAGCGCACCCATCGATTCGGGTTCGTCCATTTCCCCATCACCCAGGAAACCCCATACCTTTTGATCGGATTTCGGGATCAACCCATTATCTTCCATGTAACGGTTAAATCGTGCCTGATAGATGGCCTGGATCGGACCGAGGCCCATCGAAACGGTCGGGAATTGCCAGTACTCCGCCATCGAACGGGGATGCGGGTAGGATGATAATCCGCCGCCGGGATTCAGCTCACGACGGAAATTTCCCAAATCCTGCTCGGTGAGTCGCCCTTCGAGAAACGACCGGGCATAAATCCCGGGAGAAGCATGACCCTGGATATATATCATATCAGGTCGCTGACCCTCATCGCCTCCACGGAAAAAATGGTTGAAGCCCACTTCATACAGGGTGGCACTGGAGGCGTAGGTCGAAATATGCCCGCCGATCCCCTCGGATTCCTTGTTGGCCCGAACAACCATCGCCATGGCATTCCACCGGATGATGCTCTTGATTTTTCTTTCCATCTCCCGGCTTCCCGGATAAGGCGACTCCTGACTTACCGGTATCGTGTTGATATAGGGCGTATTACCCTCGTAGGTAAATTTGATTCCCTTCAGCTGCGACCGGCTCTGTAAGAGTAAAAGAATCTCTCTTGCTCGATCAGGGCCCTCATTTTCAATGATATAATCGATGGAATCCATCCATTCACGATTTTCAATCTCCTGGTTGCGGGCTAATTCTGTTTGATCCATTTGGTGTTGATTTAAAACTGTTTACCAAACCTTAAACACTTAACTCATTGAAAGGTTAAAATGCTAATTTCGAGTTTTGAAATAGTATGCCAATCAAACCGGAATTTAAGGGTTATGCGTACATCCTGCTGGCCACGGTAGCCGGCTCCACGGTTTATGTTTTCAGCAAGGCTGCCCTCAACGAGGTCAGTCTGGGACAATTCGGGGTATACTGGTTTGCCCTGGCCATCGTCTGGAACCTGCTTTACACCCTTCGTTCCGCGGAACACCGGAAATTCCGCGCCTTATCAGGCTACTCTTTTAAAGTGCTTATCCTGATGGGCCTCATTGAAACGGTGGCTACCGGTTCGTTTTATGGTGCCATCTCGCTCTCGCCCAACCCCTCGATACCGTCGTTCCTGCGAAATACCGAGTATATCTTTGTAACCCTGCTGGGGGTGATCCTGCTCCGGGAGCGATTCAAAGGTTGGGAAATTGCCGGGGTGATCCTGACCATTACGGGAGCGTTTGTCATCACGTACCACAAAGGCGGAACGCTAAACTCTTATTTGTCGGGCAGTTCCGGACTGATGGTGATCTGTACTTCTTTTTATGCCGTGCGTACCACCCTGGCCAAAAAATTCATCAAAACCCTCACCCCCACCATCCTGGCCATCAACCGGGCGATCTTCCTGATGTTAGCGGCTTTTATGATGGTAAAGATCAATGGTCAGAGCCTTAGAATTCCCATACATGCTTTCTACTACATCCTCATCGGATCCTTCATGGGCCCGTTCCTCACCTCCATCGGACAGTACAGTGCATTGAAATTCATCGAGGCCTCCCGCGCAGCAATCATCCAGAGTACCACGTCGCTATTCGTAGTGTTGGGGGTTTTCCTCTTTTTCGGCAAACTACCGATGGCCTACCAGGTGGCCGGGGGATTGCTCACTATAGGGGGGGTGGTACTGCTGATAGCAGGCCGAACACGTAATTCGCATCGCTAAATCTATCTGCCAATACAATATAAATAGCCTTTCGTACGAAGGTAGACGGTCCCATCCAGAACCGCCATCGAGGCCATGCTTCCTTCCGGCAAAGTATTCTCAGCCACCTTTACAAATTTACGTCCGGGGGTAAAAATGGTCGTCAGGCCCGTTTCATCAGTGGTATAGATATTCCCCCCTGCATAAACCGGAGATGCGGAGGTCTCGAGACCGACCCGCTGGGTCCAGATCTCTTCACCGGTAACCGCATCCAGGCATTTCGCCTGCCCTGCGGTATTCACCATATACAATAATCCATCGATCAGCAGCGGCGACGAACGGGCGGTCATATTTTTCTTGCTGCTCCAAACAATAGACTGACCGGTCATATCACCCTTACCTCCGAGTTTAATGGCCATGAGCCACGATTGTCCGAATCCCGTATTGAAATAAGCGATGCCATTGCCGATCACGGGCCGGGCCGAAGTCGAGAATCCTTCATAACGTACCTTCCAAATCAATTCGCCGGTTAAAGGCTGATAGGACTCCAATACATGCGGGCCGGCGCTGATCAGTTGATCCTGGTTATCGATCCGGGTGATCACCGGCGTGGAAAAAGCTTTCCGGCAATCCGGAGTCAGCTCACCAAAATCGATGATCCGTGACTTTTTCCATACCGTTTTTCCAGATATTTTATCCAGAGCCTCCACAAACTGAACATCCATCCCATCCATCGTAAGAATCAGCAGATTTTTATAGAGGATAGGCGACGAACCCGGTCCCACCCCATGATCGCAATGAATATCAGTCCGTTGCCAGAGCACCTCGCCGGTTTCAGCATCCAGGCATGCAGTTCCATAGGTGCCAAAATGCACATATACCCGACCGGTTTCCACCACTGCGGTAGGCGAAGCAAAACTGTTGAGTGGATGCGTTTCCTGGGTAGGAGTGGCTTCAAAAACCTTATTATTACAAAGAATTTTTCCGGTTTTACTATCGATACCGATTACCCGGAACTCCTTGCCATCGGTGGCGGCAGTGGTCAGCCATATCTTTCCGTTCAGAATCACCGGCGACGACCAGCCCCGTCCCGGAATGGCGACTTTCCAAACCACATTCGTGGAATCGCTCCAGTGAAGGGGCACATTTTTGGCCAAACTATATCCGTTATCCAGCGGTCCGCGAAACTGCGTCCAGCTGTCGGCAGTATTTTGGGACTGCAAGGCCGTACAAATCACCAGCAGACCTAAGCTTAAAAGTATTCGTGCTTTGCGCATGGCCCCAAAAGTAAATAATTCATTGATTTTTCTTCTCTGTGGACCTCAGTGCCTCTGTGATACCTGTGTAAAAATCTTCAGGAACTTACACAGGGATCACAGAGGCACTGAGATTAACGGAGAAAATAGTAAAAGTCTGAGTAGATTTACGCAAAGTCTTTACCATGCGAACCCGCACCACCCTATCCCTCATATCCCTGACCGGGCTATTCTTTTGCTTGCTTGGATCTCAATGTACCCCAATCGCAAAGGACCCCCTCAAGGCATCCTTTATCAATCCGCCGGATACCGCCAGACCCGGTGTGTACTGGTATTTCATGGACGGCAACACCACGGCGGAGGCGATGACCGGTGACCTGGAATCGATGAAAAAAGCGGGTATCGGGTATGTGTTGTTCCTGGAGGTGAATGTTGGGGTACCGCGGGGCAAGGTCGACTTTCTCAGTGAAGAGTGGCAAAACTTGTACGTACATGCCGTTCGGGAGGCGGAAAGGCTGGGTATACGGATCATTCTCGGGTCGGGACCGGGATGGGCCGGCAGCGGCGGACCCTGGGTAAAGCCGGAGCAGTCGATGATGCACCTGGTGGCCGGCACCACCGAGGTAAAAGGACCGTCAGTCTTCAACGGCATGCTTCCCAAGCCCGAACCTAAACGACCGTTTTTCGGCGAGGGGAGTCTGACGAAAGAATTGAAAGAGATCCGCGACGGCTGGTATGAAGATGTCGTGGTGCTGGCCTATCCCACGCCAAAATCAAAGCAGCCCCTCTCCGACATCGATGAAAAAGCAATCTACTACCGCGCTCCATACACTTCCCAAAAAGGGGTCAAACAATATATACCCGCCCCCGCCAGCTTCCCCGAAATTCCGGGAGCTGCCGTGGATCCGTCGAAAATTATCGACCTCACAGCACAACTGCAACCCGACGGCACCCTGAACTGGGATGTTCCGGCCGGAAAATGGACGATCCTGCGCATGGGCAAGCGCAACAATGGCGCGGTGACCCGGCCGGCCCCAATGCCCGGTCTCGGGTTTGAAGCCGACAAGTTCGATACGACATCCTTCAATTCTCATTTCGATAACTATATCGGTAAATTGCTTACCAAGGTTGGCCCTCGGAATTCGGAAAACGGTGGCGGCTGGAACATGATCCACATCGACAGCTGGGAAATGGGTGCACAAAACTGGACCGGCGATTTCCGCGAACAATTCAAGAAACGGCGGGGGTATGATCCCCTGTTATATCTTCCAACTTATAGCGGTCAAATCATAGGCAGTGCCGAAATCAGTGAACGTTTCTTATGGGATGTACGCCTGACCTCGAATGAGCTGATTCTCGAAAACCATGCCGGACATTTCAAGGAGCTCGGCCGGCGTAACGGATTCCGGCTTTCTATCGAACCTTACGACATGGACCCCACCGCTGATCTGGATCTGGGTAGTGTGGCCGATGTGCCGATGTGTGAATTCTGGACCGACAAGTTCGGGTTCAATTCCGCCTTCAGCTGCATTGAATCTACCTCTATCGCGCATGTGCAGAGCAAACCGGTGGTGGGTGCCGAAGCTTTTACCGCCGATTGGGATGAGGCCTGGAAAAAATATCCGGGTAACATGAAGGACCAGAGCGACTGGGCATTCGCTATCGGGATCAACCGTTTTGTTTATCACACCTTTGCGCATAAACCCTATGGCGACAACCTTCGGCCGGGCGTAACGATGGGACCCTATGGTGTGCACTGGGACCGTGGCCAGACCTGGTGGCCGCTGGCTCCCGCCTATCATAAATACGTAACCCGATGTTCATTCCTCCTTTCACAGGGGCTGTCGGTGGCCGATATCCTGTACCTCACGCCCGAAGGGGCACCGCAAGTGTTCCGGGCACCGAAATCGGCACTGGAAGGAACCGATGTACTGCCCGACAAACGGGGATTTTCGTTCGACGGTTGCTCTCCAAATCTCCTGAAAGATGCGAGTGTAAAAGACGGCCGTATCGTATTCCCCGGCGGGGCCTCATACGCCGTGCTGGTGCTGCCCGATGTGGAAACCATGACCCCGGAACTTCTCACGAAAATTGCTGCACTGGCCCGCGATGGTGCCTTAATTACCGGCACTCCGCCGGTGAAATCACCCTCGCTGGTGAATTATCCAGCTTGCGACGAACAGGTTAAATCTTTGGTTGCTGAATTGTGGGGCAGTCAGCTGATCGTTCCCGCCCGCGCCTCACTAATAACTGAGGCAAACACGGCCGGACAGGTATCCACCGAACTCTACCCCGTGTATGATTCAACGGCGGCCCTGCTCTTGAAAAAGGGATTCAAGCCCGATTTTACTGCTTCAGGCGCCTTCCGGTATAACCATCGCCGGCTGCCCGACCGTGAGATCTATTTTGTTTCCAACCGCACGCTGAATACGGTTGAAGAAAACTGCCTGTTTCGCGACGGAACGCTGAATGCGGAATGGTGGGATGCCGTAACCGGTGAGATCCGGCCCCTGAATCATCTTGAAAAAACTTCTTCAGGAATTTCGATCCCGATAAAATTCGAGGCCTCCCAAAGCGGGTTCATCGTTTTTTATCCGGATAAAAACACAACCTCCACCGAGCCTGCTACCTCAACCGATTTCCCGGATGAAAAACCCGTTTTCACGCTCAACGGTCCGTGGACGGTTGCTTTCGATACCGCCTGGGGCGGACCGGAAAAAATTGTTTTTGAATCGCTCGGCGATTGGTCGGCCCGTCCCGAAGAGGGCATCCGCCACTATTCCGGCATCGCCACCTATTCCCGTGAATTCGATTTGCCCGAAAATTATCGCGCCGAAAAAGGATCCAATATTCTGCTGAACCTCGGAGTGGTAAAAGTGATGGCACGGGTGATACTGAATGGCAAAGATCTCGGTGTGGTATGGACCCACCCCTGGGAAGTGAATATCACCCAGGCGTTGAAGAAAAAAGGCAACCGTCTCGAAATCGAAGTGGCCAACCTCTGGGCCAATCGTCTGATTGGTGACGAAGCTTTCCCCGACGATGGCGTGAAAGACGGCAAATGGCCCGATTGGGTGCTCAACGGCACCCCACGGCCCTCAAAGCGGTTCACCTTCACCACGCATCATTTTTATAAGAAAGACGATCCGCTGTTTGAATCGGGGCTGATCGGACCGGTAACGGTGATGCAACGATAAATCAGGCCGTTACCAAACGCCAGTTATTGAGTCATGAATTTCCAGGTGATATCGGAATAGCCATAGGTGGTAGAACCGGATGGCCGCGCGGCTTTGTTTCCGGATTTCACCTCCAGCTTCTGGATGGAATACGCTCCATTTTCGAAATCAAAGCTTTTCCCATCATCGTTATACAGATCGAAAACTCCGTCGGCTTTTCCATATACCCTGACGATTAATGGCTTTTGGATTTGCCATTCTGAAGTCTGACGGATGGCCGAAATCATGGGAATGATGCCGCCATCGCGCACAAACAAAGGGATTTTGCCCAGGCCGGGAGCGATGGATATCGTTCCCTCGCCTGCTGCCTGTCCGGTATAAAAATCATACCAGGTACCGGGTGGCAGGATGACTTTCCGTTCGGTTTCGCCGGCAAACAATGGGGCCACAAGCAGGTTATCCCCCACCATATACTGGTCCTTGATTTCTCCGGAGGCTGAAAGCCCTTCCACCAGCTGCATGGCCCGGAATGGCGGCTTGCCTTCGAAATAATATTGTGCAAACGTGGAATATAAATACGGGAGCAATTGCATCCGCAGAAAGGCAACCTCCTGGCAGGCCTCATATACATCGGGGAACGACCAGGGTTTGGTGCCATCGGCCCAGGCATTGATCATGGCCATCGGCGAAAAGCAAACTGTTTGCATGCGACGCAACCATTCTTCGGAGGAACCACTTGCCCTCACTTCCGGCTCCCAGAGGAGTCCGGAGAAGCTGGCATTCACCAGTGCCGTGATGAATTCCTTATGGCTATAATTATCATTATAAATAACATACGGATAAGATACCGATCCGGCATTGGCCGCACGGATCAGGCCGTAGGTGCGTTCATTTTTCTTCCGGAAGATCTCGTCCATCAGGGTCATCAGCTGCAGTCCGTAAGTCTGGCGCATCTGCTCCCCATCGTGCCCCGACGGGAACGTGGCTCCATCGGGCCAAAGCCAGGAGTCGAAACCATCCACCTCATCGATCTTGAATCCGCTGGCCCCTAAATCCAACTGATTCTTAACCAGATGATCCTGAAAGATTTTTCGTGCCTCCGGGATCGTATAATCGGCAACCGTGCCGCACCACACCGTATGCGATCCGGTATATTTATTCAACTGCGTGTCGAGGGTTCCGCCGGGTGAGAGGTAGGGGTTCATCCAAAGATTTAGATGGATGCCCTTTGCCCCCATTTCAGCGATAAATGATTTGGGCTCCGGAAACCTTCCGGGATCCCATTCGAAGGTACACGGATAGGATTTACTGTGCCATCCGGGCTCCAGTCCGACCACATCCAACGGGAAATTATTTTGCTCAAAACCAGCCGCTTCGGTGCGGACATCCTCCTCATTGTAAAGTGTGGGCGTTCGCTGCCAAAAGCCGAGACCCCACTTGGGAGGGATGATCCCACCTCCGCAATACAGATTAAAACGCTGCACCACCTCCATGAGATTCTTGCCGGTAAACAGGATCATTTCAACACCGGCTTCGGGGATGACCATTTCTATATTATCAGAATAGGGCTGGGCATCCCAGGTCGGATCGGTATTCCGGTCGCGCGCAACCGGTGGATTCTTGCTATCCTTTCTGACGGCCGTACCCACCGAAACATCGATGTAGCGTGCCGCATTGATCAGAACCCCATATCCCTTGCTCGAAATAAAAAAGGGAACCGGCGCATGGGTACGTCCGTTGTCTTCCTTTCCATAATGATCGACATGGAGCCGGAAGATTCTTCCACGTTGGGCGACGGTTTTAAAATTCAATCCGAACCCATAAATCTGTTCACCCTTTTCGAGCGGAAACAGAAGACAGGTGCGGCCATTCACCACAGAGGCTTCAATATTTTTCAGGTCGATCGGGACCGGTGCATCCCCCAGTGCGGTAATTGCCTCTTGCCGAGGCTTAGTGTTGGCAACCGATAACAGATTGAAGGCTGATGGATTACCCGCCTTTGTCAGGTAGGTTCCGGGGAGGAGCTTTTCCCAGCTCAAATTTGATTCGGTTACAGAGGAAGGGGAGTTTTTGGGGCCCGAACAGGATAGAACGGTTACCAGACAAAGAAACGGGAAGAATGATCGACGTATCATGTGGCTTGGTTTTTGGCTAAATTAAGAAAAGGAACCCCTCCTGAACCCTGGGTTGGCAAAATGCGATGAAAATAATTGGTGAGTGTAGGTTGATAGAATAGGAATTCGGAATCGGGAAGCAGTCAGGGTTAAAGCCGGGAGACCACTCTTTGCCGAAATCTGTCTATCTTCGGCCCTCAAATCAATGAATATGGGACAGATCCGTATCGAGCAGATGGAGTTTTATTCGTTTCACGGATGTTTTGAAGAGGAACGAATTGTGGGAAACCGGTTTATCGTCGACCTCACCCTGGAAACAAACATGGAAAGAGCCTGCCAGACCGACCGCATACAGGACGCCCTGAACTACCAGATTGCCTACGACCTGGTAAAACAAGAAATGAAAACCAACAGTTACCTGCTGGAACATATTGCCTGCCGGATTCTCGATGTGTTATTTGAAAAATTCCCCGAACTCGAAAAAGCCTCTGTGAAAGTGTCCAAGATGAATCCCCCGATGGGCGGAAAGATTGGGGCGGTCAGCGTAGAGATTAACCGGAATCACTAACTTTGTACCCTCATTTAAAAAGCCCCACATTGCTATGGCTACCGAAAAAAACGAACTGTTGTCCGACGAACCTAAGTCATTGAATTTCATCGAACAAATTGTTGAAGAAGATATAAAATCAGGCAAGCATGCCGGCCGTGTGCAAACCCGTTTCCCTCCCGAGCCCAACGGGTATCTGCATATTGGTCACGCCAAGGCTTTCTGCCTGGATTTTGGTTTGGCCGAAGCGTATGGGGGCAAGTGCAATCTTCGGTTCGACGACACCAACCCGATTACCGAGGACACCTCCTATGTGGATGCGATCCGGAAGGATATCAAATGGATGGGGTTCGACTGGGAAGACCGCGAATTCTATGCCTCCGATTATTTCGATCAGCTGTATGAATTTGCGGAAAAGCTGATACTGAAAGGTAAGGCTTATGTTTGCCAGCTGAGTGCCGAGGAGGTAAATGCTACCCGGGGAACCGATTTCGAACCCGACAAGCCGAGCCCGTACCGCGACCGTTCGATCGATGAAAACCTCGACCTGTTCCGCCGGATGAAAGCCGGTGAATTCCTAAATGATTCCATGACCCTGCGGGCCAAAATCGACCTGGCGTCCGTGAATATGCACATGCGCGATCCTATTCTTTACCGGATCCGCCGTGCGCATCATCACCGGACCGGCGACAAATGGTGCATCTATCCGATGTACGACTGGGCACATGGCCAGAGCGATTCCATCGAGGGAATCACTCATTCTTTGTGCACCCTGGAGTTTGTTCCCCATCGTCCGCTTTATGAGTGGTTTATCCAGGAACTGGGGATTTTCCCCAGCCGGCAGATCGAGTTTGCGCGCCTCAACCTCAGCTATACCATCATGAGCAAGCGCAAACTGCTTCAGTTGGTAAACGAAGAGCATGTAAAAGGATGGGATGACCCCCGGATGCCTACTATTCACGGGCTGCGCCGGAGGGGCTATACCCCCTCTTC
>JBBQOG010000064.1:0-11377 GCA_038330665.1 Bacteroidales bacterium | reverse complement strand
TGGAGCAGTCGATCTTTCCGGCGGTATCGCATGGACGCTCATGATTGGATGAAACATCCGAATGGCACTTCACGCAGGCGATATTCTTATGCACCGAATTGGCCAGATCCTCTTTATTTACCTTCATGGAGACCGTAGAGTCACCCACCATTATGTGGGCCGTGGAACTTTCATGGCATTTGATGCATTCGCGGTCTGAAATATTGGCTACGATATTCTGGGTGCTGACGCGGTGCGGAATGTGACAGGAAGTACAGGGCGGAATGGCGCCGGGTTTCTCTTCCCACAGGGCACCCTTGATTATTTTGGTATGAACCTCCTCGATTTTGGTGTGGCAGGTCATACAGGTTTTGGCAATGTTATTCGCCGAAATAGTGGAATTCGGGCTGGTATGCGGCAGAATAAGGTGATTGCCATGGCAGTCGTTGCACGTGGCCGAAACAATCAACCCTTTCTTAAATAACCCAATTCCGTGCACATCCGAGCTGTAGTTTTCGAGAATATTTTTCTCGGAAATATTGTACACTCGGGCCACCGGTGCCCCTTCACGGTGACAGCTTCCGCAGAGCACCGGGATGTTCATTTTATAGGTTCTCGAGGCCGGATTGGTTCGCGCCAGGATATTGTGAGATCCATGACACTCCTTGCAATCCGGTGCATACAGCGCTTTCAGCCTTTTTGCCTGTCCGTGCACGCCCGCTTCAAACTGCCGGTCGGGTTCCGGATGGCATTTACTGCAGCTGACCGGCTTGAGCCCTTCGGGATGAGGAAATTCTGCCACGGCGGCATCCTCATGACAGCTGATACACTTCTGGTCCTTATGCACGGATCCGGACAGTGTTTTTGCGGTCACGTACAGGGAAACTTTCTTACCGTTCCGTTCAATCGACAAGCCGGGATCGTCATGACACATCAGGCAATCGTCGTTCGATTGGGAAACCCCCGGTAAATAGCTGAGCATAAATAAGCTTAGCAGGATTATCAGGAGTCCCGGCGGGTGGAAAAATCTTCGCATACCGTACATATCTATATAGTTAATTACCTGTTTCAAAGTTAACAATTAAGTATTCCAGACCTCATCAGAGGTCCATTTCTTTTACCCGGTCAGTCGCTTTTTCGGCATGATATTCGAGCCGGAGCTTTCCTTTTCCGGATACCAGGAACTGATATTCGACCTGGCCGAAGGAGGGAATCTGAAAAAACTGGATTTCAGGCTTGTATTGTTTGTAGGTTGCTTCGTTCCGGTAGGAATCGGTAATCGGACCGCCATCCACCACGCGGATATCCTTTCCGGTAAGCTTAAGATAGTCCATTGGATTGATTTTCAATCGGATCGACTGTGCGGTAACCGAGGAAACGGCTTTTGAATTCGACAGCCGCACCTTGATCCGGTAGAGATCGTTCCCGATTTTTTCCTTTTCAAATACCTCCATACTGATTTGCGGCAGATTAAAAGCACTGATAAAGATCGCCATGGCATTCCGGTGCACGAGGTCCATCAGCATGAATGGCTGTGGGAGCCGTGCATTGAACTTGCTCCAACCGCCGATTTCAATATTGCCGTACAAAGGATGCTTATAGGGCTTCCAATTGGAAAACATGGCCCCATTCGTAAGATAATCATTGAATTTGATCCGTTCGGTCGATTGGTCCTTTTCGGATGCAGGTTTGGAGGTATCGCTCCGGAAGCCTTCGGTGGTCGACTGGAAAAGTTCTCCGACCAGGGTGAAAGCGCCCACAATATCATCGGTGAAGTCACCAAAGTCGCCCCAGGTGGTATACAGATCTTTCCAGGAAACCAGGTATTTATATCCCGGGATCATTTTCTCGCTGTTTTTCCCCAGGTAATCAAATACTTCGATATCTTTTCGGTCGTACTCCTGGGACTCCTTGCTGGTGGGGCCGCGCAGGATCATCCCTCCTGAATTATGGAAGGCCCAGGCCACGATGATATTTTTCCGTGCAAACAGGTAATCGGCCACCGCTTTCAGTCCGACGCCCTCCAGCGGATAGCTGCCGGCTCCGCCCTGAACGTAGTTGGGTTGCCAGTTGTAAGGGAAATTCCGGTTCGGATCGAGGTATCCGGGTTCGTCTTCATTGATTTTGCCGTCATTGTCATTGTCGATCCCTTCGGTGCCCAGCAAACGAAATTCGCCCTTTTCGCCTTTTTCAACCTTCACCATCAGGCGAACATCGTTCGGGTCGGTTTTATAATCTCCCAGCGTATCCCGAATGCGCATCTGGGTGATAAACCCATCCCCATCGAGATCTTCGGCCGGGTCCTCATCGATCAGCCCGTCGCGGTCATCATCCTTGGGAATTCGTAATCCACGGCCCGAACTGGCATTGTTCGCATTGGAAAACCAATGGTACCGGCCATCCACATTCACGGTAGGAATGCAATAGATCACCGAACGGTCGACCGTTTGGGTGACGCGTTCAAGTTTACCGTATTCGGTGAGGATATAATTCAGGAAATAGAGGCACACTTCGGAGGCCTGCACCTCGTTGCCATGAATGTTTCCGTCGACATACACCGCCGGCTTATCCTGTTCGGCCCCCGTAGCCGGGTTGTTCACGGTGAGGGCCCAGATTTCGCGACCCTCGTCGCTGCGGCCCACCAGCTGCAAACTGGTAAGCTTGGGATAGGCTTTATTCAGGGCCACCAGTGCCTGGTTCACCTGTTCATAGGTGTAGTAATGGTCGAAACGGAGGGGTATTTCTATTTTGTTTTCCTGTGCGGAAAGCATAGAGCCACCCATCACTAAAAAAAACAGGCTGATCGTAAAAAGTGCTTTTTTCATGATTACTTCCCTCCCAGTCTGATTGATTTTTCACTTCCAAAGGCATTCACCGGATCCACTTTGATCCGTATATCCGACGGTTGGTCGGCCCTGACGATCCAGGTGAGTTTCTGCGTATCGAATCCGTTGACCCCTTCCAGCGGCGTTCTTTCCCTTCCGGATAGAAAGGAGATTCCCTTGCCGGTAAGCGTAACAATTGCCGGTGGGGGCACCTTGGTGCGGGCTCCGATGGCCAGCGGAAAGGAGAACATACGGTTGTTCGAAACCCAGGCGGTGACCCGGTAAATTCCGGCACCCTGTGGTTCGGACCGGACCTCTTCGATTACGAGGTGCGGGATTTGCTTCACCAGTTCAAAGATCCAGGGAACCTGCACCTTCAGAAGGGTATCAATCTGAGCGGGCAAAGGAAGTATATCGGCATAAGGAATATTTCCTCCGATCTCCACTTTTCCGAGCACCGGATGGTCGAATTCCTTCCATTCCACGAATCCTTTGCCACCCAGGAGGGAATCGTTATACGCCATAAATGCGTTTTTAAGGGAATCTTTCGGTTTGGGCAGGGCCCAGAAATCCATGCTGAACGAAGGCAGTCCGAGCTGGTAATAGGACCAGAGCTCGAATGTACCCTCTTTTTCGCGTGCCGGATCGACGCGCTTATCGGTCCATTTACGCTCCTTCAGATATTTTTTATACTGGTCGGCAAGCGTGGAATATAGCTTACCGTCGGCGGCGACCGGGTTGATCACGGGTCCGCTGTCGAGCATTCCGGCCACCATGGCATCATCCACGGTGGTTCCTGGAGGCACGGTAGCCTTGATCAGTTCTTTGACCTCCTCGAGGGTGTATGTTTTTTCCGGATCGGCATTCAGGCGCCGTGCCTGTCGTGCCGGGATCTTTATGGCACTCAGATTCAGGGCTCCCTTTCGGCCGCCTTTCGGGGCCACCAGGCACCAGTTTGTGGAGCCGTAAGTCATGGTCATGGCGATCTCGGGATGGGCATTAACGAACTTCATCAGACTGTAGGTCTCGGTTTCCGATCCGCTCCAGGCGCCGGTTCCGGGCTGGTTATATCCGTATAAAAACGGGAAGGTGATCCCGATATTCGTCCCACCGGCGGCATCCTCATTGTATTGTCCGTCGCCATCGTTATCCAGGCCTTCGGGATAAAGCTTATAGATTCCCTTTTCCCCTTTTGCCGCGTCGGCCCGTTTCATGAGACGGGCATCCTTCTTATCAGGGATGTAATTGCCTTCGGGGTCTTTAACCCTCATCTGGGTGATATATCCGTCGCCATTCAGGTCCTCCGGACCGTCCTCGTCGGTGAGTTCATCCATATCGTCGTTCCAGGGCCGGTTATTATCGCCGGTGACCTGAAGGGGTTTCTGAAAATACCGGCCGGCCCCGTCGGGGTTCCCGGAAGCCAGGACATACCAGGTGAGGCTGTCGGAGCGTTCGGGTTTGTCGAGCAGTTCCCGGATCAGGAACAACGCTCCTTCGCTGGCCAGCGGTGCGGTACCTTCGAGGTTGGCTACCACCAGAATGGCGGGCAGCGTTTTTTTGGCTAATTTAATTTCCTTGCCAATTTCAACAATCTGGTAATCAACCCCTCCAAAGGTCTTTCCCAAGGGGTGCACCACCATTTTTCCGGGCTGCGATTTGGCCATCGCGCTGATCTGGCTGCTGATATCCGCAGGATTATGGTAACTCTTGCTGACTGCCTGTTGGGCCTCAATTGAGTAGCAACTACCCAGAACCAATAATCCGGACAAAAGAATCACCCGGATACGTGCCGATTTTTTTTTCATATAACCAGATTAATGAACAAAGGGGCTGGGACAAAAAGGCAAAAGGCAAAGGGCAGAAGGCAAAAGGCAGAAGGCAAAAATTAGTATTGCCTAATGCTTGTCTTCCTCTGCGCTTTCGTCGTCATGATAGCCGCTGATCATGGCCTTGTAGTGGTCAGTTGGCTTATGGCCCATGGTGGCAAAATAGAGATGGATCAGCAGAAACATGGAAACGGCAAATCCACCCACCAGATGAAGAAAATCGGTGGCGGCAAAGCCATTGATTCCCAACCATTCAACAACGATCACCTTTGGAAACAACAGGGCCCAGCCGGTCACAAAAAGAACCGGAAGGATAAAATACATCATCACTGCATAGGTTACCTGCTGCAGCGGGTTGAATTTCCGCGCACTACCAATCGGAAAAGGCGCCGGTTCCTTTTTGAAAACACCGATCGTATAATAATACATCTGCTTCCACAAGCGGTTGCGGAACCCTTTAATCTGGATCAGATAATTCGCACCGTTGCCGGTGAACAGGTTCCCGAGAAAGAAGATCACGTAACTCAAGGTCAGTAATACTCCGGAGATGTTGTGCATGGAAACAGCCAGATCAAAACGGATCCGGGTTCCTTCGGGACTGGCATAATGCATGCTGATTCCCGAAACGATAAGGATCAGGCACAGCAAGGCATTCGTGATATGCCACAGCCGGATCCAGACGGGATATAGATATACTTTTCCGTTCATATTACTTCTTCATTATTCGGATGATGGTATGAATTGCAATTCCTGCTACGGCGCAGGCTAAAATGATCAGGCTAATCAGGTTGAGCAGCGGGCTCGGACTGGTTCCGATGGCAAAGTTCTGGTTGGAGATAATGGAAGAGAGCAGGGTTTTCCCTTCACGCTCCTGGGTGAGCTGGTATTTATAAAGGGAATACTTTAGGCGTGAATCGGCAGAGTGGCACTGGGTGCACTTGCGTATGGCCTCTTCCTTCGGCCGGATATTATGAGCCACGAGCACATCTTCGCGTATTTCCGCGTGGCACTCGATGCAACGGACATTCCGGAAATGTTTGATCGGATCCGGAAGCCACTGGTGCTTTTCAATCAGATTCGATTTCGGATCCCCGTAAAGGATATCGAATTTGCCCATTCCCGAATGGCACTCCAAACAAATGGAATTGTCATAGGCTACCACCAGGCTCAGGTTATCCTTGCTCCGGGTGGTAATGTTATAGGTATGCGGGTTATGGCACGACCAGCAGGTCACCCCCGAATTCTTCCGGACGGCATGTACGCTTTTATTGTATTCCTCGTTGATCCCGGTAAAATTTATCGGGGGCACATCCTCCGTATCGGAGTGGCAGTCGGTGCAAACCAGCATGGGCTCGAGTTTCAGATCCGACTTGTGCGGAAGGTTACTGTAATCCGTGGAATGGCAGTCGGTGCACGTAAGTGACTTGTGGTTATTGTGATAAAAAGCCACCGTATCGATGATCAGGTCCTTGAACATCTTATGGCGGATCACCTGGCTGGAATCCTGGTTCGCGTAGGTATACCAGCGCTTACCGTGGCAACGGAGGCAAAGGTCGTTTGCCGGATTGGTCACAGCAGGCTGGATAGTATCCTGTGCCTGAACGGCTGCTCCCAATAACAGTGCCAATAAGAGTAACTTAAGTTTGCTTTTCATTGTTGATTGAAAAGAATATTTTTAGGAAGTAAAATTTAGCGATTCGAAGATCCATTTTGGATTACCCTCTCAAAGCAAACCCTTCTAGTTTGGAAAAGGGCTCCCGCCTGTGCGGGAATGACAGCGCATTGCCTGAATATGAGTACCAAAAATTGTCGGGTCCTCGGATCTCAACCTTCTTAATTCAATTAAAATCGTACAGTCAGATCAAACCCGAGCCGGATACCCTTGAACCCGTCCGATATCATGGAGGAGTTGTAGGCTAGGTCTTTCTGGGGAATGATATTGTTGGCATTTGAAACAAACACCATGAAGCAGTGAGTCGGAGTGGCAATTTCCACGCCCAGGCCGAAACTCGGCTGTGGTGCTTCCAATTTGGCAATACGGGCATCCTTTTGTGAGGAAGGAATGGACGGAGTAAAGGCAAAACCCTGGTCGTAAGTGGCGATTACCGACATTACATCGGTGAACTTATAGCGACCGCCGGCGGAAAGACCGAAGTAGTCGTTCCACTTGGTGCTGTCGCTGCCTACTGCATTGAAGTGCATGAACGACGGGGCAAACTGCAGACTGAACTTGCTGTTGAATTTGCGGGCGACGATCAGTTGCTCAAAATAGGAGAAGCGATCCAGCATTTTATAACTCTGTTCAAACACATCCTTATTGCGGCCATCCAGGGTTACCTGGGTCAGGAAGCTTAGGGAAACGGGCATTCCGGTTCTCTTCTGCTGCAGAATCAGGTATTTACCCGACAGGTCGGTCATTTTGTTATACCGTTCGGTCCCGATGCTAATGGATAATTTTTCGGTAATACCGTAATTAAAGCCCAAACGGATATTGGAGGAAGCATAGATACCGGCCAGATCGGTAAACCCTTTGTCCATGGTGCCGAAACGGTGATGGATAATCAGTTCGAGTCCGCCTTTATAAGGGCCGATGTTGGTTGTTTGATCGATGAGCAGGGAAGAATTAAATACCTCGGTCACTGGACGGCGGTCCGGTCCTTCAGCTTCTTCCTGTGCAATAGATTGATAGCCGATCGGTAACAGTAATAGTACGGCTGCAAATTTCAAGGTAGGTTTTAAAAAATTCATGGTATTCCCTCCAAATTAATTGTTTAGTGCTCCTTCAGTGATCCATTTCGAAACCGTGGCCTTCTGGGCTGCTGTCATGCTGGAGGCCGTATTATGGCCGGCGTTGATGTACTGAACCAGCTTGCTGCCAGATGGATTGCCGGCCACTACCACATTATTGCCGGTTAGAGAGGCATACGACTTGCCCACCCTGAAGTCCGGAACCTGCGAACCCGAATGGCACATGGTGCAGTTAACCGAGATAAAGATAGGCTCCACTTCGTTTTTATAGCTTACCGGAGGAATAGTGCCCTGGGCACCTTCAGAGATCCATTTTAATAGCAGGGCCTTTTGTTCGGTGGTCATGTCTTTGGCTGTATTGTGACCCGAATTGATCTGCACCATGAGTTTGCTGCCTGCCGGATTTGCAGTGTCGACGAGGTTCAGACTCATAATGGATGCGTAGGCTTTACCCTTCTCAAAGTTTGGCTTCATGCTACCGGTATGACACGTGGCGCACAACTGCGTTAAAAAGGGTTCAATCTGGGTGGTAAAATCAACCGGTGTCGGCGGTATGATCACTTCATTTGGAACAATAGTCTGGTATTCGCACGAAACCATCCCGAACAGCAAAACCCCGGATAAAAGGGATGCTAATTGTTTGATTTTCATTTTTTCCTCCATTAAAATTTTCAGCAAAATAC
Source organism: Bacteroidales bacterium (assembly GCA_038330665.1). GTDB lineage: Bacteria > Bacteroidota > Bacteroidia > Bacteroidales > UBA12481 > UBA12481. Next base: position 3,316 of record JBBQOG010000064.1, on the reverse strand, counting down.
AAAAAAACAAAAGGCTCCAAACAAGTCAGAGCCTTTTGTCAAATATCAGGAAACTACTAATTCAAAGCCTCGATTGAGTTGGTCACGAGAGCTTTTACATATTTGTAGTTGTGAACGCCATTACTGCGGTCAGCAAGGATCATCTGGTAGTTGAAGAATGATCCAGCCTGTTTGGTAGTCCATTCAGCACCGGTACCTGCTGCGTTGTTGTAAGGAACAGCCAGGTCGGTATCACCGTTCAGCAATTTTGCAGCAACCAGTTTACCTTTCAGGGTAGCCATGAGTCCGACGATTTCAGTCTGACGACCTTTATAATCCAGGGTAGTGATATCACCGTGGCAGGTTTTGCAACCATTCAGGTTGGTGGTAGCGCCATCGGTGCTCACAATTCTCCAGGTGTGTCCGCCCACTGCGGTGCCATTGCTCTCAGCCTGGTGACAGGTTGAGCAGGTTGAGACGCCTTTGTGGTTAGTTTTGTCATAAGCCATTGAGCCTGCATATTCCCAACCGTCAGTACCGTTGAAGATATGTGACTGTGGGCCATGATGTGGTCCCCAGCGGCTCGAAGTAACCTTGAAGGTTTTCGTACCGGTGGTCGGGATCGGGAAATCGGTTCCCTGTGGGCGAGCCTGGTGGCAATAAGCACAAGCGTTGGAAGAGTTACCAAAGTCCATGGTGGAAGCATGGTTGTCATACAGCTTGCTTACCGGTTCGGTGTGACCCAAAGCATAGTTCGGGAAATCAGTCGAATCGAGTGTGCCGTGGAAATCATGGCAAGCATCGCACTGCAGTGCAACCGGAATTTTAGGAATAAATTCAACGGTATCACGGCCGGTCAGCTGAGTTTCCTTGAAGCCCTGATAGGAGTGGCAACGTGCGCAGCCCTGACGGTTACCGTCGCCTGCCCAGGTTTCGCCTTCACCGTGCTTGGAAGTAGCGAACTGTGCCTCAACCGAAGTGAACATGGCAGCATTGTGGCAACGGGTGCAGAATGCATTGGCATCTTTTCCGTTTAATCCATTGGTTCCATTGGTACCGTTCATACCATCTTTTCCGTCCGGACCAACCGGTCCTTCGCAGGCCGGGAAAAGAACTACCAGCGAGAAGACTGTTAACGCGCTGATACTTAAAAAGTAACTAAGTTTTTTCATATAGATGAACATTTGTTGATAGTTTGGTTCGAAAGTACTTGTTAAACCTCAAACAGTAATCATCAACATATTGATATGTTATGATATGAATCAGGAAGTATTCCACCAATTTCCTGATTTATATCTTTAATGTGTTGATTTAAATCATAATTATATTGATATAAATCATAATTCTCTATATTCGCGCAGTAATTCAAACCCAAGTTAAGGATGCAAGACCCCAATACAGCGGACTCCTGCCTGCACTGCTTGCAGAAATGCGATGCTTTTCAAGCTTTGAACCAGAGTGAAATGGAAATTCTTCATATGGCCAAATACGACACCATCTATCGGACGGGTGAAGTAATTGCCAAACAAGGAGCACCGATTTCGCACCTGGTCAGTTTGAACGAAGGTTTGGTAAAGGTAGTTTTGGAAACTCCGGGTGAACAGGACATCATTATCTCCATCGAGAAACCTGTTTTTATACTTACAGGTCCCGGCTTATTCGTTGATAACCGGTACCATTTTTCCGTTATTGCCCTTACTGAATGCCGCACCTGTTACCTCGAAATCATCCAGCTTCATCGTTTGATCGACACGAATGCCGATTTCGCCAAACGGTTTTACAAAACAGTCGGTGAGCGGGAAATCAGGCTTTACAACCGGATACGAAGCCTGAACCAGAAGAACATGGCCGGAAGAATATCGGAATCGCTCCTGCACCTGAATAAGCTCATTTTTGAAACCAATCCTTTCGATCTGGTCCTCACCCGTCAGGAGCTTGCGGAATTCACGGGTATGACCAAAGAATCCGTGAGCCGCATTCTGAAGGAATTCCGCGAAGAGGGGCTTATCGAGATTGATGACCGCAAAGTGGAAATCCTCGACTTTGAGAGGTTGAGCGATATCTCGAGGAAAGGATGACGAACCCGGTTTAGGGTGTTCGGCGGGTCGAATACTTAAATTTTACGGAACCATTGGACCAGTGGAATAGGCACGGGTACAAATTCACCCTGATAATGTACGCCGGTGAAGCCAAACTGGAAGGAGCTGTTTTCAGTGGCCTGGAATCTTAATCCCGGGGCGAGGACAATCAGGGGGTCATGGTTTCTCAGTTCCGTTTTCAGGGAGTAGGTCGCCTTGCGGGTGATTTCGTGGTAACTTTCCTGGATATACTGCACTTCCTCTCCCTTGCCCGGCAGCATGATAAAAGAGTCGAGGACCAGGCTGAATTTGGCATTCAGCCGAAGCATCCCGGCCACTGAAATCAAAACCCGGCCTTCGGCTTTGTTCTGTGTACTGTTAACTGAGGTATAACTGTTGGTGGAGTATTCGGTAGGTACATTCAGGAGGGTATAAGAGGTAACGTTGCGTTCACTGAACAGGGCCCCGTAGCCAGCCGATATATTAATATTATTAGTCCGGCTTCCAAAGGTCAGAAATCCGAAAGGCAGGACCAGTCCATATTTTGGATAGGCCCACGATCCGGTCCCGCCCAGAAATCCAAGTCCGCCATGGAAGCCGTCGCTGAATTTCACGCTATACTTGGCGGTACCGATTATAGGCATTCCGACCCAGGAGGTCATGATTCCCACGCCGAAATTGTCGGCAATACCAAACTGAAAATCGGGTCCGAAAAGGTTCCACTGTACATAATTGTCGCCCTTGGCAACCGGAAATCCATTGGTGGTCAGAAAATAACGGGTAGAGAAGAGTCCACCGGCGGCCGACTTATCCTGGTCACGGACCTCAATAATTTCCCTTACTTCATGTTTGGGAATGTATACCAGGCCCAGTTCCTTCGTGTCCATCAGAATTTCCCTGGAGTCCTGCGTCAGGATCTTCCCGGTAAAGGCTACACCGTTCTGTTTGATAATCTTATGCATGATCCCTGCGGTATCGGCACCATTCTGTGCGGAGGCAGCGGATGTCCACCCCAGAAGGAGTGCCAGGATAACAAGGATGTTTACTATTTTTTTCATGATCGCACAGTTTACCTTTTCAACAAAGATATTCAGTTTAAGTTTGTTTTGCTGATAATATTTCCACTGCGATGGCACCATTCAGGAGTGCGGGTCCTTCGGCGAAACGGCCACACCAGGGGCTAAAGGTCTTTAACGCAGCGGACCGAAAATCCAAGGCTCTTGCTGATACTATAGCGCTGAACGCCGGTAAAGTAGTAC